>DASXJM010000668.1:0-3658 GCA_036497405.1 Streptosporangiaceae bacterium
CCTGGCTTACTCGCGGCGGTCGGCCCGGGAGGTGGCCGCGCACGGCGGGCGGGTGGTGGCCCTCGGCCGGTTCCGGGAGGCGGTCACCGGCGACGCCGAACCGCGGCAGGTCATGATCCTGGTCGAATGGGAGTCCCGGGCCGCGTTCGACAGCTACCGCGACGACCCGGCCCTGGCCGACCTGCATCCGCACCGCGAGAACGGCACCTCGGGCTACGTCTGGCAGCTGTTCGACCGGCTGGACGACCTGCGCGGCCTGCTCCACCGCTAGACCCGCCCTGGCTGAGCGCGGCCGCGCTGGCCCGGCCAATGCCCCGGGATGCTCCGGTGATCAGTACCCGAGCCATGGCGACCAGCCTCCGTCGTGACCTTCAATATGGATATGTCGCTCAGCATACTTATTATCGCAGTATGGGCCAGCGGCGGCGAGGAAATGGGGCGGGCGGAGGATCAGGGCGGCGGGTCAGGGCGAGCGGCGCAGCGGTCAGCGGCGGGCGGTGGACTTGGCGGCGAGAGTGGCGGCCCGGGCCGTCAAGACGGCCCGGATGGCGTCGAACGGGGTGGGGCTGCGCCGGGCGCGGGCGGTGACCAGGGCGCCCTCGGTGGCGGCGATGACCGCGTCAGCCAGCTGGTGGGCGGCCGCGCGGTCCAGGCCGAAGTCGACGAAGTGGAAGGCCAGGCGGTCGATCATGGCCGCGAAGGCGTGGCGGCTGGTCGCCTCGACGTCGGGTGATTCCTCGCGGGCGGCCTCGGTCACCAGCGGCGCGATCCCGCAACCGCGCGAGTAGTCGCTGGCCACCAGGCCGTCACGGCCCAGGTCGAGGTAGTTCCCGATCAGCTGCGCGGCCGAATCGGCCTGCTCGGCGGCCTGGTCGATGTATTTGACCTGCTCGTGGGCGTGGGCCTCGGCGGCCTCGATGGCCAGCTGGGCCTTGCCGCCCGGGAAATGGAAGTACACCGAACCGCGGGGCGCGGCACTGCGCTCCAGCACGTCGGAGATGGCCGTGGCGTGGTACCCGCGCTCACGGATGAGCTGCTTGGCCGCCTGGACCATCCGCTGCCGGGCATCCGATCGCTGCGCCATGTCCCACCTGATCCTTGGTTTCGATATGCCGACAGACATATATTACCGAATGTCGGTGGGCCGGGCGCCCGGGTGCGGCGGGGGTGGTCACCGCAGGGCGCCGGCGTTTCGGCCGCCGGGGCCGCATGGCCTGGATCAGGACGGCAGGACGGGGTGCGGGGCGTCGTGGGCGAGCGGGAACTGGACCAGGCGGTCGCGGAGGCTCCGGCGGAGTCGGTGGACCGGGTCCAGGTGCAGCCAGCGAGCCAGCGCCGACGAGTGGGGGCGGCCGGTCAGCAGGAGGACCGCCGTGTAGTCGTGGCTGCGCACCTCGGACCGCACCACCTTGACCAGGTCGTCATCGTCGCTGATGATGCCGCTGGCCTGGGCGCCGATGGAGGTCAGGTGGCGCACGGTGAGGTTCATCCGGTGTTCGGCCGCGGCCGTGATGTCGTGCCGGGGCGTGGGCGCGATCGGCATCTTGCCGATCCCGGCCCCGAGCAGCATTTCCATGCCGGACAGCTTGGCCTGGCTGGTGTCGGCCAGGGACAGCGCCACAGCCTCTAACGGCCCCTGCTCCTGCTGCGCGACCAGATAGTTGATCGGCTCCAGGTCGAATTCCTCGTCGGCGGCCAGGAAATCCATGTCCAGCACGACCAGATACCGTCCCATGCCCATCACATCCCCTGAGGCTGACGGCTTCCCGCCGGGGCTACCCGCCCACTGCAGCCTGAAACGGCGGGCAGGGGAACAGGGAGTCCAGGACGCGGGGGACGTTGGCTTCCAGTTCGCGGGCGGCGGCGGGGTCACCGGCGAGGTGCTTGATCAGGGCGTGCTGGAACAGGCCGTCGAACATGGCGTAGGCCAGGGCCGGGGTCACCGCGGGCGGGGTCTGGCTGAGCTCGGCGAACCTGGTCACGACGTGCCAGATCATGTCTTCCAGGCTCTGGTCGATCTCGCGGGCGGTGGCGCGGAACGCCTCCTCGAACTGGCTCTGGTTGCGCAGGTCGTACCAGAGCCGGTGCATGGGGGCGTCCTTGCGCAGCGTGCCGGCCATGGCCGCCCCGAAGCCGTACTTGAGCTCGTCGGCGGTGCGGGCGGTGGCCACGATGTGGTCGTAGTGGGTGACGCACTCCGTCTTGCACTGCCGCACGCAGAACGTGATCAGCTCGAACTTGTCACTGAAGTAGTAGTGCAGGACCCCGTGCGAGAACTCCGAGTTCTGGGCGATGTCGCGCAGGCTGGTCCGGGCGTAGCCCAGTTCGGCCAGGGTCTGCAGGGCGGCCACAGCCAGCTGAGCTCGGCGCTCGGCGAACTTGTCCACCTGCCGGCGCGCGACCCGGTCCCGGTTCTGCTCCTTGACCTCGGTCAATGTCAGGGTCCGATCGTTGCGGGGGTGCCATCAAAATACCAGCACCTCGTTTTGACGATCGTCAGACTTTGTCTTGACAACTGTCAAGTGTCGCGAGAAGGCTATGGACACGTCACATCCTGTGTCCGGCGGCGGCGTGGCCGTGGAAAGAGGTGCCTGGTGAGCGTGTACGAACTGACGGGGCGGAAGGCGCTGGTGACCGGCGGCGGCCGCGGGCTCGGCGAGGGCATGGCCCAGGCGCTGGCCCGGGCGGGCGCGTCCGTGGTGATCGGCGACATCCGCGAGGACCTGGGCAAGACCTGCGCTGATGCGCTGCAAGCGTCCGGGGCCACGGCCGAGTTCGTGCAATTGGACGTGACGTCCGACGCGAGCTGGGAGCGGGCGATCCCGGAGGCCATCGGCCACCTGGGCGGCCTCGACATCGTGATCAACAACGCCGGGGTGGAGATCACCAGCCTGCTGGCCGACCTCGACGCCGACGACGTCCGCACAATGCTCGAGGTGAACGTGCTGGGCACGGCGCTGGGCATCAAGCACGCCTTCCGGGCCATGCGGCCGGGCGGCCCGGCCGGCCAGGGCGGGGCCATCGTCAACGTGGCCTCGGTCGCCGCGACCATCGCCTTCCCCGGCATCGCCATCTACTCGGCCACCAAGTCGGCCGTGGACCGGCTGACCCGGGTGGCCGCGATGGAGGCCGGCAACCTCGGCTACGGGGTGCGGGTGAACTGCGTCTACCCCGGCCTGGTGCCGACCGAGATGGGCGCCCAGCTGGCCAACGACGTGGCGACGATCGGCCTGTTCGAAAGCACCGAGGCGGCGGTCGGGGCCGTCGTCGGGCTGACCCCGCTGGGGCGGCTCGGCGAGGTGGCCGACATGGCCGACGCGGTGGTGTTCCTGGCCTCGGACGGGGCCCGGTTCATCACCGGCGCGGGACTGCCCGTCGACGGGGGCATGGGCATGTAATGCGGCTGACCGACTATCTCGACAAGGGCGCCTCCCTCGGGCCGGAGGCACCCTGCCTGACCACGGCCGGGCAGACGCTGTCCTACGGCGACGTCCAGCAGCTGTCCAGCCAGATCGCGCGGGCGCTGGCCCGCTCGGGCGTCCGCGCCGGGGACAAGGTGGCGATCTTGTCGGCCAACGACCCGGCCGCGTTCAGCTGCGTGTTCGGCATTTCCCGGGCCGGGGCGGTGTGGTGCCCGGTCAATCCGCGCAGCGAGGCG
>DASXJM010000669.1:0-20098 GCA_036497405.1 Streptosporangiaceae bacterium
GGCGTAGTGCTGGATGGCGAACGTGACCCCGATCAGCAGCACCCAGCCCGCGGCCAGCGAGACCAGGATCGAGGTGACGATGCCGCGCGGGCCGGCCGTGGCCGCGTCCCGGGTCTCCTCGGTCATGTGGGCCGAGGCGTCGTAGCCGGTGAACGTGTACTGGGCCAGCAGCAGGCCGAGCAGGGCCACGTAGAACGTCGAGCCCCAGCCGGTGTTGTTGACGAAGTGCCCGAACACGTAGGACGCCGACTGGTGGTGGCTGGGCACGAAGACCAGCACGGCCACGATGAGCAGCACGCCGATGATGTGCCACCACACGCTGACGTCGTTGAGCAGAGCCACGATGGTCACGCCGAACTGGTTGAGCAGCGCGTGCACGACCAGGATCGCGGCGAACAGCAGGATCGTGTGCCAGGGCCGGGTGTCGAAGCCCCACTGCAGGTCGAGCAGGGCGTTGAGGAAGAACGCGGCCCCGAAGTCGATGCCGGCCGTGACCGCGACCTGACCCAGGAAGTTGAACCAGCCGGTGTACCAGGACCACGCGGCCGCGTTCTTCTTGGCCAGCTTGGCCGACCAGTAGTACAGGCCACCCGCGGTCGGGTAGCTGGAGCACACCTCGGCCATGGCCAGCCCGACGAACAGGGTCATGATCCCGACGAACGGCCAGCCCCAGGTGATCAGGGCCGGCCCGCCGGTGTTCATTCCGGTGCCGTACAGGGTCAGGCAGCCGGACAGGATCGAGATGATCGTGAACGACACCGCGAAGTTCGAGAACCCGGACATGTGCCGGCGCAGTTCCTGGGCGTAGCCCATGTCGTGCAGGCGGCGCTCGTCGTCGCTCATGACGGTGCCACTCTCAGCAGCCGGCTGGCCGGGCGGGGGAGTGGGGGCGGGAACAGCGGTCTCGTCGGCTGACACAGAGCCTCCCTGGGGGCCGGGCGGGATGACGCTTACGACAACGGCGGTCGACGGTGATCAGCCAGAACTCGGCTCATATGCCTGAACCTGATCCATTGAATTAGGGTTATTGACGCATTACGGGCGGGCCGTGTCAAGATCCGGTTCGTCCCGCCCGGTGTCGCTCCCGGCCAAACCCCCCGGGCCACTTTCTTCACTCTGGCCCATCAAGCCCTCCGCGCCACTTTCGTCACCGGCGTCACCCGGGCCGCCCAGGAACCCGCGCAGTAGCGCCGCCGTCCCGTCCACGTGCTCTTCCATGGCCCGCCGGGCCCGGTCCGGGGCGCCGGTCAAGATGGCCCGCACGATGGCCGCGTGCTGCCGGTTGGAGTGGACCAGGTTGCGTTCCAGCATGGGGATGGCGTTCAGCAGGTCGACCAGGTGGACCCGGACCTCGACCACCGCCGTCGTCAGCAGGGCCGACCCGGCCGCCTCGGCCACGGCCAGGTGCAGCCGGGTGTCGGCCTGCCGGTAGGCGGCCAGGTCCGCGCGCTCCACCCCGACCAGGCTGGCCGCGAGTTCCTCGCGCTGGCGGCGGGACAGCGTGGCCCGGGCCGCGGTCTCGGCCGCGCCCGCCTCCACGATCCGCCGGAAGGTCAGCGCGTCGGTCAGCAGCTCGCCCATGTCCTGGACGGTGCGGGTCAGTTCGCCGTGCGGGATCGGGTCGGGCTGGTAGGTGACGAACGTGCCGCCGAACCGGCCCCGCCGCGTCGCCACGTAGCCGGCCGCGGCCAGCTCGCGCAGGGCGTCTCGGACCGTGACCCGGCTGACCCCCAGGCGCCCGGCCAGCTCCCGTTCGGGCGGCAGCCGGTCCCCGTAACCGTGTACGCCGAGCCGGATGCCGTCCAGCAGCCGCTCGACCGTCTCTTCGAACGCGTTGCCGGTCCGCACCGGGCGGAACACGGCGTCGGTGATGGCGGCTGACGCTTCCGGCACGGCGGCGCTGCCTTCCGGCTGGATGCAGCGGTGGTTCCGGCTGCTTAATGGACCAAGAATAGACCGGCGATCACGAAACGGCCACGTCCAGCTCCCCGGACCCGGTCACCCCGGCCCGGACCGTCGCCGCGGCCACCAGCGCGTCGAACAGCCGCGGATCCGTGCCCTCCTCCGGATGCCACTGCACCCCGACCGTGAAGCCCGGGCTGCCGGTCACGTCGAGCCCCTCGACCGTCCCGTCGGCCGCCCAGGCCGTGGCCACCAGGCCGTCCCCGAGCCGGTCGACCGCCTGGTGGTGATGGGTCGGCGCGTCCAGCCAGACCTCGCCGCCCAGGATCCGGCCCACGGTGCCCGCGGCCCCGACCCGGACCAGGTGCTGCCCGAACCCGCAGGTCGTCCCGGAGTGCTCGTCGTTCCCGACCACCGGCGGCAGGTGCTGGAGCAGGGTGCCGCCGCGGACCACGTTGAGCAGCTGCATGCCCCGGCAGATGGCCAGCAGGGGCACGCCGCCGGCCAGCGCCGCCTCGATCAGGGCCAGCTCCCAGCCGTCGCGTTCGGCGTTGGGCGCGCCGGTCTCGGGGTGGGCGGCCGCCCCGTACCGGGCCGGGTCGACGTCACCGCCGCCGGACACGATCAGCCCGTCCAGGTCGGCCACGGTCGCCGCCGCCTCGGCCGGGTCGCCGCCCGGCGGCAGCAGCACCGGCCGTCCCTGGCTGCGCCGCACCGCGTCCACGTAGGTTCGCGGGATGAGGGCGGCCGGTGACGACCAGTCGCGCCATTGAGCCAGATCGTTGTAGGTCGAAATGCCAATCAACGGGCGCATGTTCACCTCGGCCGCTTAATCCCATTGAAGGTCACGCCGCTGAGTCCCAGGTCCGGGTCGGGTCCCGTGGGGCTCATGTTTTAGACGGTACAAGCGCGGCGATCTGCTCGGCCAGTGGCCCGGGTGCTTCTTCGGCCACGTGGTGCCCGGATTCGATGGGGCCGCCGGACAGGTCCGTGGCCCACGGCCGCCACACCGCCAGCACGTCGCCGTAGAGCTCTTCCATGTCGTCACGGGTGCTCCAGAGGACCCGGACCGGGCAGTCGATGGTCCGTCCGGCGGCCCGGTCGGTGTCGTCGGCGATCCGGTCCGGGCCCAGCCCGGCCCGGTAGTCCTCGCACATGGCCAGCACGGTGGCCGGGTCGTGGATGGCCGTCATGAAGTCGGCCCAGTTCTCCTCGCCCATCTGGGCCCGTTTGTCCGCGCTGTGGTACCAGGCGTCCGGGTCGGCGCTGATCATCCGGTGCGCCTCGGCGGCCGGGTTACCCAGCCAGAACCAGTGGTACCAGGCGGCGGCGAAGCCCGCGTCGCAGCGGGCCAGGGCCTCGCCGATCGGGACCCCGTCCACGATGAGCAGGTGGCTGACCGCCTCCGGATGGTCCATGGCCAGCCGGAACGCCACGTAGCTGCCCCGGTCGTGCCCGACCACCGCGAACTGCTCGTAGCCCAGCTCACGCATCAGCCGCAGGCAGTCCTCGGCCATGGCCCGCTTGCTGTAGGTGACGTGGTCCTCGGTGGCCAGCGGTTTCGACGAACGGCCGTAGCCACGCAGGTCGGGGCAGACCACGCTGTAGTCGGCGGCCAGCAGGGGCGCCACCCGGTGCCAGGTGGCGTGGGTGCGCGGGTGCCCGTGGAGCAGCAGCACCGGGTACCCGGCCCCACCGTGCCGGACCCGCAGCGTGGCCGCGCCCACGTCGATCTGTTCCAGCACGAACTTCTCAAACACCAGCCGATCCTCCCCGAAGCCCCAGGAGCGGTCCCGGGCTGTCGTTCAGGGTAGCCAGGTCGTGGCCGAATCCCGCAGGCGCCCGGTACCGGACCCGGGCCGAGGTGATCACCGACACCGCCGCGTTGCGGAGCACCCGGAACCCGCTGGCCTGCAGCGCCGCCACCAGCGCGCGGTCTTCCCCGGTGGGCAGGGCCGGGAACCCGCCCACGGACTGATAGGCCGCCGCGGTGAAGCCCAGGTTGGCCCCGTGCACGTGGGGGTGCCAGTCCTGCCAGGTGCCGTAGCGCCGGCTGAACTCGCGCACGGTGCCGTCGGGGTAGCCGGTCCAGTCGGCCACGGTCACCGTGCCGACCACCGCGTCCCAGCCCGCCTCGGCCTGCCGGAGCTGGCCGGACAGCCAGTCCGCGGGCACCACCGAGTCCGCGTCGGTGGTGGCCAGCCACAGGGCAGCCGGGTCCGGCGGCGGCCCGTCGTTCCAGGCCGGGGACCCGGGCTGGAGCAGCGCGGCCAGCCCCACGGCCCGGGCCGTGCCCACGTTGCGGGCGGCCAGCGGTACCACCAGCACCCCGGCCTGCCGGGCCACGGCCGCGGTGCCGTCGGTGCAGGCGTCGGCCGCGACCACGATCCGCACCCGCAGGCCGGGCCGGTCCTCCACCGCCACCGCGGCCGCCTCGGCCAGCCCGGCCAGGCAGGCGGGCAGCAGTTCCTCTTCGTCGTGGGCGGGCACCACGACACCAACGGCCTCGATCATGCCGCGCTGGTCCGGCCGCCGGTCACGTCCGCGCTGGTCACGTCGGGGCTGGTCATGCCGGGGCCGGTCATACCGGGGCCGGTCACGTCAGGCCCTCGGCGTCGGCCACCCAGCCCGCGTCCGCCCCGGCCCGCAGGTACACCTGGGCCAGGAAGTCCGGTTCCCGGTGGTCGGCCTGCAACGTCAGCTCGGGCCGGGCCGCCAGGGCCGCGTGGGCCTCGTCGCCGGTCCGCGGGTGGAAGGCCACCGGCCGCCGCCAGTGCACGGCCAGCAGGGTGCCACCGGGAGCCAGCGTGGCCACGGCCGCATCGATGATCGGGGCCAGGTCCTCGTCGCTGAAGTAGTAGAGAAGCTCGGACAGCACGATCAGGTCGAACGGCTCGGCCTCCTTCGGCCAGTCCTGCGGGAGCCGTCGCTGCTCTACTGTGACCTGCGGGAACGAGGCCGTGCGGGCCTGGGCGGCCGCCACCGCGGCCGCCGCCCCGTCGCAGGACAGCAGGTGGTCGCAGCGCGGGGCCAGCTGGGCGGTCAGCACCCCGATCGAGCAGCCCGGCTCGAACGCCTGCCGGTACCGGGCCCAGGGCAGCATGGCCAGGGTGACCGCGTACTTCCGGCGCTCGTACCAGCGGGTGGCGAAGCCATACGGGTCCTCCGAGTGCTGGTACAGCCCGTCGAAGTGCCCGGACCCGACCGTGCTAGTCCGATCCGGGCTGGTCCGGTCCGGGCCGACCTGGTCCGTCTGCTCCCCGCTCAACTGATCAGCACTTCCTGGTCGCGGATGAAGTGGGCCACGGTTTCCGGCGGCAGCACCGGCGGGCGCAGGTCGCCCCGGGGCCGCAACTGGCTGGTGAAGCAGTCGATCGCCACCCGCTTGCGCTCGGCCACCTCGGCCGAGAGCGGCACCCGCACCGCCCGGTCCCACGGCACCCGGGAGTCCCGCGGGTGCGCCCAGTGCCAGGTCCAGATGGGGTACGACATCAGCCCGGTCCCGGTCACCGCGCAGGCGTCGAACGCGGCCCGCCCGGCCGCCTCGTGGTCGGCGTGCAGGTCCCCGTCCCAGGGCGCCAGGCACGTGGCGAACCCGCTGACCAGGTCGGCCAGCCGGTCCCGCAGCTCGGCTTCGCGCCGGGCCAGGCCGGTGTCGGGCATGCGCAGCCGGACGATCTCCGCGGGCGCACCGAGCTCCCGCAGCGCGCTCGAGGTCTCCTCGGCCCGGCACTCGGCCAGCTGGTCGGCGGCGGCCTGGTCCAGGCCCGGGTGTGAGGCCTCGCCGTCGGTCACGGCCACCAGCCGCATCCGGGTCCCGGCCGCGGCCAGCATGGCCAGCACCCCGCCGACCCCGAGCACCTCGTCGTCGGGATGAGCGGCCACCACCACCACGCTGGGCCAGCTCCGCACGTCGAGCACGGGCAGCTCGGGCAGCAGCGGCCAGGACCGCCACTCAGATTCCGGTGTCCCCGCCGCGTCGATCGGATGTGGTTCGGTCGCCGTCACCAGCCACCCCCTTCCTGGGCCACCAGCCGCCCCAGTTGTTCCAGGTCCTTCTCGGCGTGGTGCTGCCGCAGGTACACGGTGAGGTCGGCCACCCGCTGGGCGTGGTCGCCGTCGTGGCCGAGCGGGCCCGCCCCCAGCGCGCGCCCGACCCGGTTCAGCACCTCGGTCGCGACCGCTTCGGTCAGCGTCCGGACCCGCAGCGCCCGCCGGGCGCCGGCGTCCTTGCGGTCCAGCGGGTCGTCGTCGATGTCGTCGGCGGCCTGGTCGAGGGCGGCGGCCGCGCTGCGCAACGCGATGTCGACCGCACCCAGGTGGGCGAACCCGTGCGGCCCGATGTCCCGCTGCCGGGCCGCGCCCGCCAGCTTCCGGGCCACCCCGCGGGCTCCGCCGTACCAGCAGGCGGCCACCCCGGCGCCGCCGTGGTGGAAGCCGGGCCGGGCCACGTACCCGCCGGGCGCCCCGACCGGTTCCGCGGGCACCTGGTCGAAGCGGATGTTGAGGGTGTCGCTGCCGGCCATGCCCACCGCGGGCCAGGAGCCCGGGACGGGGCGGACCCCCTCGGGCCCGGTGTCCGCGGCGAACAGCCGGATCCCGTCGGCGGTGTCCGCGGTCACCAGCCCGTGGGTGCAGACCCGGGCCCCGGAGCAGTACTGCTTGGTGCCGGCCAGCCACCAGGTGCCGTCCCGGCGCTCAGCCGACAGGCTGGGCCCGGGTGGCATCGCCGCCCACACCCCCCACCGGCTGCCCGGGGGCGGGGCGGGGCCGCCCAGCTCGTCCAGGATGGCCAGCGCGTCGACGTGGCCCTCGGCCAGCCGGGCCAGCGACAGATCGGACTCGGCCAGGTCGGCCAGGGCCGCCCAGCGCACCCGGGTCCGCCCGTGCCCCGGCAACGGCAGATCCAGCCGTCCCGAATCCACCGCGGCGGTGAACGCGCGGGCCGTGTTCTCCCAAGCCGGGGTCTCCCAGGCGGGCTGGTCAGGGGTGATGATCACTTCCGGCAGCTACCCGGCCGAACGCGTTTCTACCAACCCGTCTCTGACCTGCCTATCCTGCCCCCGGCAGGCACACCTGCAGCATTCCGTCGCGCACCCGGGTCTCGAACGCGGGCTGGTCCGCGGTGGCCGGCCCGTGCACGACCGCCCCGTCGCGGAGCCGGAACACGCTCCCGTGCCACGGGCAGGTGACACACCTCTCATCGCCGGCACCGGTCAGCTCCCCGTCAGAAAGGGGTCCGGACATGTGCGAGCACTTGTTGGCCAGCACGTGGACCTGCTCCCCATCCCGGAGCACGAACAGCGGCACCTCGCCCAGCATGACCTTGGCCGGCTCGCCCTCGGCCAGCTCCGCCAGCGCGATCAGGTCCTGCCAGCCGGTCGGCACCAGGTGCGGCGTCTCCTCAGCGTGGTTGGCCCCGCCCGCCTGCCGGTAGGAGATGTCCCCGCCCAGCAGCCCGCCCACCGCCACCGCGGCCAGCCCGGCGTACCCGAGCGCCTTACCGAGCCCGCGCCGCCCACGCCCCCGGGCCAGCAGCGACCCGGTGTACAGCGTGATCGCCACGCTGTTGGCCGCCGCGTGCACCACCCCCGTCCGCATTTGCTGCTCGTGCTGTTCGGCCCAGTCCGCGCTCCCGGCCAGCGCGGCCGGCACCGAAGCCAGCAACCCCAGCCCGATCAGATGCCGCGCCTGCCGCTCGCCCTCGTCCCCCAGCGCATCCAGGAACCCCGCCGACATGAACGCCCCCACCGGCACCTGCACCAGCATCGGGTGCAGCGGATGCCCCACTTGCACCCCATGCAGCGTGTCTTTCACCTTCCCCGGCGGCAGCTTCTGCACCACCTGCTGCACCGGCCCCACGACCCGGTCCAGCCCCTCCGCCTTCTCCAGCCAATCACTCACTCGCACCCGCACCATCGCCGCGCCCTCCCGTCGCCCTTCAAGTCCCCTCCTCACTACCTCCCGCCGCCCCCTTCACACCCACTGATCCCACCCGCCGAGCCCAGCGGCGCGCTGACTACCTCATCAACCGCGCATTCGATGCGGTCAGAACCGTGGCGAACGCGCATTTGATGCGGCTGAGATCCGCCCGCCCCGCACCTCACGCCCCGCGACCCGGCCCCACCGCGCCCGCCACGCGGCCGACGAGCTCAGCGCCACCAGGGGCGCTGGCGGAGTTCGGCGACCTTGGTGGCGGGGCCGCTGATGATGGGGGCTCGCTCGCTGAGGTGCTGCAGGTGCTCGCGCACCCACAGCAGATGCCCGCGGACCCGGACCACACTGCCAATCCCATCGGCCCCAGCCGCTCCGCCGGCCCCAGCCGCCCTGGCGTCGGCGACCTTGACGGTGTCGGCGGCGATCATCTTCTCGGCCATGGCCACGTCCTGCTCGGCCGCTACCGTGGCGCCCCGCACCGAGGCGGCCTCGGCGTCGGCGTTGACCGGGTACTCGTCGCCGAGGCTCTCGAACCGGACCGGTTCCAAGGCCGGCGGCGCGCCCCCGGCCTCCGCCGCGCCCCCGGCCCCGGCCCCGCGCCCGCCAAGGCCCCAGCCCCAACGCGCGTGCGGCGGGCGGCCGACCTCGGCGGCGACCCGGTCGTAGAAGTCGGTCAGCTCGGCGGCCCGGTCCCGGAGCCGCTGCTCGATCGGGTCGAGGTGGCCGTTCTGGACCGGGGGGCCATGCAGCCCGGCCAGCGAGTGCGCGGTCAGCCGAAGCCGCATGGTCGCCATGACCAGCCGCCACAGGTCGTCCTTGTCCAGTCGCTTGCTGCCCTGCTCGGCCAGGTACCCGCGCAGGGCCTCGTCCAGCCGGATGCTCGCCGTCACCGCGGCCAGCGCGGTGTCCGGGGCCTCGGTCCGGACCCCGAGGGCCCAGTCGACCGCCTGCCGCAGGTAGACGCCGCCGACCCGGAAGCAGTCGGCCAGGTCGTTGCCGACCACGGTGGACGCGCCCCGGGGCCAGAACAGCACCCCGACGGCCAGGCTGACCGCACAGCCGATGGCCACGTCCTGGACGCGTAGCAGGCCGATGGTCCAGCCCGCCGGGGCCAGCAGGTTGAACAGCACCACCACCGTGATGGTGAACGCGGCCTGGCCGGCCAGGAACGGCGCCGTGCCCGGAGTGTAGGTGGCCACGAACACCGCGATCGGCATGGCGATCCACAGCGCGGTCGGGTCGGTGCCGATGACCAGCAGCAGGGCCGCGCCGAGGGCGAAGCCGACCACCGTCCCGGCCAGGGCCCGCCAGGCGTTGGCCCCGGTGGCGGCGGCGTTGGACCGCAGCACCGACACCGTGCCCAGCACCACCCAGAAGCCGTGCTGGACCCCGGTCAGGTCGGCCACGGCCACCGCCGCGGCCAGGGCCACCGAACCCCGGAGCGCGTTCTCGAACCACACCGAGCGCAGGCTGGCGTGGCGCAGGACCAGGAACAGGCTGCCGACCAGGGCCACCCGCCGGGACTCCGGCCGCGGCGCCCCGGTCTCCGGCTGGCCGTACCAGGCCCGCCGCTCGGCCGCGACCGTGTCCGGGTCGGCGCGCCCGGAGGCGATCAGCGCGTCGGCGGCCGCGCTGCGCACCGCGACCGCGATGGTCTGGGCGTGGAACGCCTGGCCCGCGGCCGCCCGCACCGTGTCCGGGTCGCCGGTGATCTGCCGCTGGTGGGCCGCGCTGGCGGCCCGGGCCGTCTCCAGCCGCCCGAAGTCGGGCTGCCCAGCCGCCCCGGCCCCGGTCGCCTCGCCAGCCCCCCCAGCCCCACCCAGCAGGGCCGCGGTGGCGTCGAGCAGGCCAGCCGTCACCTCCAGCAGGTCCCGGTCGGCCGCGGCCGCCGCACGCAGGTCGCGGCCCTCGCGGCTGGCGTCGGCCACCAGCGTGGTCGACCATTCCAGGGCCTGGACCACGTTGGCCATGGCCTGGTCGGCGGTGGCCAGCCCGGTGGGCCGGTACGGGGCGGCGGAGAACGTCTCCAGCAGCGTGCGCTCGGCCGTCTTCAGCGCGTCGTGCTCGTCGTCGGTGGCCTGCCCCCGGATCATCGCGCGCAGGTACCGGCTCAGGGCGGTCGCGCAGGCGGCGGCGCTGGCCCGCAGCCGGTCACCCGGGCCCTTGGGCGACAGCAGCAGCACCGCGGCCGTGCCCACCACCGAGGCCAGCCACCAGCCGGCCAGCCGGGGACCGATCGTGCTGGCTCCGCCCGCCGACGCCACCGGCAGCACGTAGCCGAGCAGCGCGCCGTTGACCCCGCCCGCCGCGTTCGGGCCGATCACCCCGGCGAAAAAGATCGCGAACGCGACCGGGATCGTGACCAGCGCGGCCAGCCAGGTGATGCCGCTGACCAGCGTGCCGATGATCAAGGCTAGGCTGCCCGCCACGGCCAGGCCCAGGTGCGCGGCCAGCTTGTCCTTCCGGCTGCCGCCAAAGTTGGCGAAGATCAGCGTGGCGAAGCCGCCGAACGTGGCGAACAACGTCATCTGCGCGTCGCCGATGACCTTGAACGCCAGTGCGAACAGCCCCGGGACCACGATGGTGGCCCGGATGGCCCGCAGCAGCGCCGCCTTCGACCAAGTGATCCGCCACTGCGACACGGGGGAATTGTACGAAAGCAGCCCCGGGATACCTAGGGGTTGACGTCGCCCACCGGGCGGCCGGCCACGTCGGCCGCGTCCAGGTCCAGCACCAGCCGGACCCGGCCGCCCGACACCGCCTCCGGGTCGGGGTGCCCCGGCCGCAGCACCGGCGCCAGCACCTCGAACACCCGCCGGATCGCGGCTCCCTCGTACTCGGCCAGATCCGGCGTGGCCTGCAGAAATACCTGCCCGCCGGGCAGCCTGCCGACGCTGAAGAACGCCCCCGATCCGGTCAGCGCCGCGGCTCCGCCTAGCCGCCCCGCCAGCGGAGCGGCCACGATCGTCACCCAGGAGTAGCCGCGCAGCACGACCCGGACCCGGGGGATGTCCGGCGGCTCCGCGGTCACCCCCAGCACGGCGCGCTCCAGCGCGGTGCCGTGGCTGGTCGCGTCGTCGCTGACGTGCCCGTACTGCGCGCCGGTGGCGGCGGCCTGCTCCCGGACGAACCCGGCCCAGGACCGGGGCCAGCCCGGCGAGTCGGCCCATCCGGTCAGCCGGTCGGGCGCCTCGGCCTCGAACCGGGCCCAGTGGGGGTCGAGCTGGCTGCGCTGGACGGCCAGCACCGCGGGCGGCCCGGCGTCCAGCGGCCGGCCCGCCGCGTCCAGCGGCATCATCTCCAGCCGCACCTGGAACGGAAGGTGCCGCTCCAAGCTGTCCAGTGTCCGCCGCCAGGCCCGTGGGGAGTACGGCGTGCTGGTCCCGCCGATGGCCTGCGGCTGCTGCCGCACGACCAAGCGGGCCCACACCCCGCCGGGTGGACCCCAGGGCGCGTCGTCGTCCTCCGGCGGCTCGCCGTCCGGCCCGCTCCCGGCCGCGGGCAGGCCCAGGATCCGGTCGAACTCCGGGAACAGCCCGGCCCGGGCCTCGGTCAGCCAGGCGCGCCAGCCGGCCGAATTCTCCCCGTGAGCCAGGCTGGAGGACCAGCTCGGTATGCAGATTGGTCATCAAGTCGTGTTCGTCTGGACTGTCGATCCCCGTCGCGGCGACGCTACCCGGGCCGTGTCCCGATTCCCTGCAGTTCTTCTGGATGCAGATCGGCACAGACGAAACAAGCGAACCAGCTGACGCGGTCAGTGCTCCGGGAGATCGGACGCCACGTACACCGTCCGGCCCGCGGCCTTGCCGCTCACCGCACCCCGGGCCCGCCGGGCCATGAACGGCGGCAGATACTCGCCGAAGTCGGCAGGCGCGACGAACCGCCAGTCGTCCAGCTCCTCCTTCTGGAGCCGGATCGCCTCCGGGTCGGCCAGCACCCCGCCGTCGAAGACCCAGCTGACCGACGGCCGGGGCCGCTCACCTTCGGGTCCGGCCCAGGTCACCGCGAGCAGCCCGCCGAGGTCGAGGCTCAGGCCGAGCTCCTCTTCGACCTCACGAAAACAGCCGACGTGCGGCGGCTCACCGTCCTCGAGCATGCCCCCGGGCAGGTTCCAGTGGTCCCGGTAGTTCGGCTTGACCAGCAGCACCGAGGCGGCCGGGCCGTCGTGGTCGGTGATCAGCGCGGCCGCCGACCCGTACGACGTGGCCAGCGAGGCGTACCAGTCCCGTTCATCCATGAGGGCCATGAAACCCCAGTTTAGAGGCCGTCCATGAACGGAGCGTTACTCAGAACAACGTGGCGTCCAACGCCATCATGGCCGGAGCCTGCTCCAGCCGCAGCAGGGTCTCCTTGCGTTCCAGCCCGCCGCCGTACCCGGTCAGGCTGCCGTCGGCCCCGATGACCCGGTGGCAGGGCACGATGACCGAGATCGGGTTCTGCCCGTTGGCCGCGCCCACCGCCCGTGCCGCCGACAGCGGCTTGCCCAGCCGGCGGGTCTGGGTGCCGTAGCTGATCGTGCTCCCGTACGGGATGCGGGTCAGCTCGGCCCACACCGCCAGCTGGAACTCCGACCCCTCCGGAGCCAGCCGTAGGTCGAACTCAGTCAATTGACCTTCGAAATAAGCATGGAGCTGATCCGACACGGAGGCCAGGGCGGCGGCGTCGGGCCGGGCTCCGGCGGGCACCTGGGCCGTGCTGCCGTGCGGCCCGCCCAGCATGTACAGCCCGGTCAGCGCGCCGTCCCGGCCGGTCAGCAGCAGCGGACCGATGGGGGAGGGGACCCGCGTCCAGTAGGGCTCGGCGTCCGGGTCGGCGACCACGAACGGATCGGTCATGACGTCTCCTCGTTGTGGGCCCACAGATGCTGCAGCGCGTAGGACCGCCACGGCCGCCAGCTTTCCGCGGTCGCCTCGGCTGACCTGGGGTCGGACGCGGCCCCGAGCCCGGCCAGGCCGTGCCGGACCCCGGCGTCGGTGGGCAGGAAGGCGTCGGGGTCGGACAGCGCCCGCATCCGGATGTAGCCGACCGTCCACGGGCCGATCCCGGGTAGCGCCAGCAGTTGCTCGCTGGCTTCGTCCCAGTTGGCGCCGGGATCCAGCCGGACCGTCCCCGCCGCCAGCGCCGCGGCCAGCCCGACCAGGGCCCGGGCCCGGCGGCGCGGCATCGGCAGCGTGTCCGGGTCGGCGCCCGCGATCGTGTCCACGTCCGGGAAACAGTGGGTCAGCGCGCTGGGGCCTTCCACCGACATGGCTCCGAGCGGCTTGCCGTACGCCTCGGTCAGCCGGGTCCCGAGCTTGCGCGCCGCCGCCACCGACACCTGCTGGCCCAGCACGGCCCGCAGGGCCAGCTCGGCCCCGTCCACGTGACCGGGCACGCGCCGCCCGGGGCAGGCCTGGACCAGCGGCCGCAGCAGCTCGCTGCGCTCCAGGAAGCCCGACACGGTGGCCGGGTCGGCGTCCAGGTCGAACAGGCGCCGGCAACGCTGGACGGCCGGCGCCAGGTCCTTGAGGTCCTCCAGTTGCAGCTCACAGTCAATGGCGTCGCCCGGGCCCGCGCCGGTGCTCGCTCCCAAGGCGACCAGCCCGATGCCGTTGGGCAGCGACAAGGTCCGGCGGTACACCCCGCCCGACACCTCTTCCACGCCGGGAATGGCCCGGACCCCCAGGAACCGAACGATCCGGTCCGCGTCGATCGGCGGCCGGTAGGCCAGCCGCAACCGGAGCGTCCCCGGGGTCGGCACAGCCGCGCTCCGTTGCCTTGCCGCGCGCTCCCGCAGCTCGCCGGGAGTGCTGGCGAACACGGTGCGGATGGTGGCGTTGAACTGGCGGATGCTGGCGAACCCGGCCGCGAACGCGATGCCGGACAGCGCCAGCGTGGTCGTCTCGATCAGCACCCGCGCCGTCTGGGCCCGCTGGGCCCGGGCCAGGGCCAGCGGCCCGGCCCCCAGCTCCGCGGTCACCACCCGGTTGACCTGCCGCTCGCTGTAGCCGAGCCGGTCGGCCAGCCCGGTCACACCGTCCCGGTCCACCGCCCCGTCCGTGATCAGCCGCATGGCCCGGGCGGCCAGGTCGGCGCGGACGTTCCACTCCGGGGAGCCCGGAGAGGTGTCGGGACGGCAGCGCTTGCAGGCCCGGAACCCGGCCTCCTGGGCCGCGGCCGCGCTCGGGTAGAACCGCATGTTGGGCCGCTTGGGGGTGATCGCCGGGCAGCTCGGGCGGCAGTAGATCCCGGTCGACGTCACCCCGGTGAAGAACACGCCGTCGAAGCGGGCGTCCTTGCCGGCCACCGCCTCGTACCGCTGCTCGTCGTCCATGGTCCCCAGCCTGCCAGCGCTCGGGTGTCCAGGCTAGCGAAAATCGGACATGGTCAGTCCGCCCGAATCTGAGGTTCAGCTGAAGCTTGGCTGTGGGGTGGGCCTACCTGGTGGCCTGGCCCGGACCCCGGTAGTAGTTTGCGGTCATGCAGGCGGAAATCAAGGGCACCACTATGCCGGTGCTGGAAGTCACCGTGCAGCCGGGCGAGCAGCTCATCTCCACCCACGGCGAGCTGTCGTGGATGACGTCCAACATGCAGATGTCGCAGACCACTGGGGGCGGCGGCTTCATGCAGGGCGTCAAGCGGGTGATGGGCGGCGGCGGGATCTTCCTCACCCGCTACGAGGCCATGGGCGGCCCGGGCATGATCGCGTTCGCGGCCAAGATCCCCGGGCACATCGTCCCCATCGACGTCACCCCGGGCCACTCCTACCTGGTGCACCGGCACGGCTGGCTGTGCGGCACGGCCGGCATCACCCCGGCCATCGCCATGCAGCAGTCCTTCCGTGGCGGCCTGTGGGGCGGCGACGGGTTCCTGCTCCAGCGCCTCGACGGCGAGGGCCGGGCCTGGATCGAGCTGTCCGGTGAGCTGGTCCACTACACCCTGGGCGCGGGCCAGACCCTGATGGTCCACCCCGGCCACGTCGGGATGTTCGAGGGTAGCGTCCAGTTCCAGATCACCCGGGTCCCCGGCATCAGCAACGTGCTGTTCGGCCAGGACGGCTTCCATCTGGTCGCCCTGACCGGTCCGGGCCAGATCTGGCTGCAGTCGATGCCGCTGCCCAACCTGGCCCACGCCCTCGCCCCTTACGTGGGCCAGCAGGTCTCCGGCGACAACGTCGGCAACAGCGCCACCGCCGGCGCCGTCGGCGGCATCATCGGCAACATCATGCGCAGCTGACCCAGCCCCAACCCCAGCCGTATCCCGCGTCCCGCGTCCCGCGTCCCGCGTCCCGCGTCCCGTCCCGCGTCCCGCGTCCCGTCCCGCGTCCCCGTCCCGTGTCCCGTCCGACGTCCAGCCCGTCGCACGTGTCCCGCGAGCCCCCACCATTCACACCTGCCTCACTAACTAGAACCGATCGTCTTTGTGTGCAGAAAGTGCTGCTGGGGCGACACTTTCTGCACACAAACCCGGTTGGGCCCGTCCGGGCGCGAGCCGGGCCAGCGGCGCCCGGCAGAGCACGCCGACGCCGCCGGTGAAGGTGACCCCGGGAAACACGACGTCCCGGGTCACCTCGGCAAAGCCCAGCGCCTCGTGGAGCCGCAGCGAAGCCCGGTTGCCCGCGTTGGTGAAGTACCACATCTCCTCAGCCCGCTCGGCCGCCCAGCCCATCCGGGCCCGGGTCAGCTGCTCACCCACCCCCAGCCGCCGGTGGGCCGGCGCGACCAGGACCCCGGTCAGGTAGTACCCGGCCGGCGCCGTGCGGGCCGGGGCGTCCGCCCGGGGCTCGAAGTACCGGGCCCGCGCGTAGCCCACCACCGCGCCGCCGCCTTCGTGGTCGCCCTGGACCGCGACCAGGAAGCAGGCGTCGGCGGCGTCCCGGTCGGCCGCGAACCGCTCCCGCCAGCCCTCCTCGGCCCCGCCGCGCGCGCTGGCCGCTAGCCGCGCGGCCACGTCCAGTTCGGCCCCGGCCGCGGCCCGGACGGTCACTTCCACGGGGTTCGACCCATCATGGTGAAGAGGCTAGTTCTGGAGCGGCATCATCTCGGCCGCGAACTGCTCCAGAAACTCGTCCAGCCCCGAGACCAGCCCCGAGGAGGCCGGGGCCCCGGCCTCGCCCGCCGAGGTCACCGCCGCGGGCCGGACCACGAACTTGCTCAGCCCCGCGTCCACGTACTGTTCGATCATGTCCCGGGCCTCGGCCCAGCTGGTCGCCACCAGCGCGGCCGGGTCGGTCCCGGGCCGCCGCCGCTGCACCGACTCCACCAGCGCGGCCGGAATCTCCCCGGCCGCCACGGCCAGGCTGATCCCGAAGTGGTCGGCCTCGATCTCCCGCCCCGCGTCGGCGGCCGCCGCCTGAATGGCCTCCCGGGCCGCCCTCGACTCGGCCGGGGTCAGGAAACTGCCCAGCCACCCGTCGGCCAGGCGCCCGGTCCGCCGCAGCGCCCCCGGCGCCGACCCGCCGGTCCAGATGTCGACCGGCCGGGCCGGCAGCGGCCCCACACTGGCGCCGTCCACTGAGAAGTATTGCCCGGTGAACGACACCGTCTCCTGCCGCAGCAGCATCCGCAGCAACTCCAACGACTCATCGAACACCGCACCCCGGCGCCCGGGCGGCACCGGGAACATGGCCCGCTCGTCGGCCCGGGCCGGCTGCAACCCGAACGCGGGCAGCACCCGCCCCGGCGACAGCGCGGCCAGGGAGGCCAGCTCCTTGGCCACCAGCACCGGATGCCGTCCGGGCAGCACCGCGACGCCGGTCCCGACCTTGAGCCGGGACGTCCGGGCCAGCGCGTGGGTCATGCCGATGAACGGCTCGACCTGCGAACCGAACACCATTTCCTGCACCCACAGCGAGTCGACCCCCAGTGCTTCGAGCCGGTCGACCGCGGCCGGGAACCGGCTCGCGTCCCCGTACCCGCCGAGGGCGATCCCGATCCGCACTTTCAGTGTGCCCATCAGCCGCTCACCTGCTCTTGCCCGCGCTCTGGCCGGCCTCTTACCGGCGCCAGAAGTCGTACCGGTCCCGTCCCGGGCGGAAGCCCGCCGCCTCCACCACGTCCACCGCGACGTCGAACCGGTCGCCGATCCGCCAGTCCTGGTGGGCGTCGCTGCCGAACGACACCGCCCGGCCGCCCTCGTCCCGCCACCAGCCCATCAGCTCAACCGAGGCCAGCGGGCTCTTGGTGTTCATCTCCAGCGCCCGGCCCGATTCGGCCAGCGCCCGCAGCACCGCGCGGTACTCCTCCTCGAAGACCTTCTCCTCGTACGGGCCCGCGCTCGGCGGCCAGTACCGGCGGGCGAAGTCGAGGTGGGCCAGCACCTGGAACAGGTCGCTGCCGCGCACGAGTTTCAGCAGTTCGGTGAAGTACCGGCGCATGACCTCGTCCGGCCCGAACATCCCGAACAACGCGGGCGCCCCGGCCAGCCGCCCGCGGACCGGCACCGCGTGCAGCGAGCCCAGGATCCGGTCGAAGTGGTGGGCCCCGGCCACCGCGCCCGCGCTGGCCGCGAACAGGTGCGGCTCCCCGCACTCGATACCGGACAGGATGCGCAGGTCCGGGAAGCGCTGGCGGCAGTCGTCGATCGCGGCCAGGTACCCGGTGACGTCCAGCGCCGCGATCCGGCTCCGGTGCCGCGGCTCCAGCCCGGCCACCCGCCCCGGGTCGGCCGCGCTCCAGCGGGTGAAGTCCAGATGCTCGGTGAACGCGATCGCGGGCACGCCCACATCAAGCGCGCGTTCACACGCCCCGGTCATCGACGCCTGATCGGTGGTGTCGTAAGACCACTCGGAATGGACATGGTTGTCGGCGGGCACCACCACGCCCTCATCCTCCCATGCCACCGCCCCGGTCCCCATTCAGGTCACTCATGACCCCGCTGACGGGCACATCCATACGGCAGAAAATGTGCGGGACTCGGCAGAAAATCATCTGCTGCCTGCACCGGGCGCGTGCCACACTCGGGGTCATGGAGCGCCCGTTCAGCCAGGTCGACGTGTTCACCGACGAGCCCTACTTCGGCAACCCGGTTGCCGTCGTCATGGACGCCAAGGGCCTCGGTACCGAGGCCATGCAGCAGTTCGCCCAGTGGACAAACCTGTCCGAGACCACGTTCATCCTGCCGCCCGAGTCCCCCGACGCCGACTACCGGGTCCGCATCTTCACCCCCGGCCGTGAGCTCCCGTTCGCGGGCCACCCCACGCTGGGCACCTGTCACGCCTGGCTGTCCGGCGGCGGCACCCCGCGCCGCGACGACGTCATCGTCCAGCAGTGCGAAGCGGGCCTGATCGAGCTCCGCCGCGACGATGACACCCTGGCCTTCGCCGCGCCCCCGCTGCTCCGTTCCGGCCCCGTCGACGACGCGACCGTGGCCCATCTGGTCTCCGTGCTGGGCCTCGACCGCGCCGACGTGGTCGACACCCAGTGGGTCGACAACGGCCCCGGCTGGGTCGCGGTCCTGCTGGCCAGCGCCGACGCCGTCCTGGCCGTCCACCCCACCGAGTCCGACCTGGACATCGGCGTCGTCGGCCCCTACCCGGACGGCTCGCCCGAGGCCTTCGAAGTCCGCGCCTTCAGCCCGGCCCTGGGCGGCTTCGGCGAAGACCCGGTGACCGGCAGCCTCAACGCCTCCCTGGCCGGCTGGCTCCTGGACTCCGGCCGCGCCACCGCCCCCTACACCGCCAGCCAGGGCACCGCCATCGGCCGCCGCGGCCGCGTCCGGATCACCCGCGACCAAGCCGGCACCATCTGGGTCGGCGGCAACACCATCACCTGCCTGGCCGGCACCGTCACCCTCTAACCGACGCCGCGAGACCCCTCACACGGCGTACGGGGGGCGCTGGAACGCGATCTGGGTCTCGGTGTCGTGGAACCCCACCGACCGGTACAGCCGGATGGCCGCGGCTTCCGGGTCGGCCACGATGACCAGCGTGCGCGCCCCCAGCTCGTTCAGCGCCCACTGGCCGGCCCGCCACACCAGGGTGCCGGCCAGGCCGGTCCGGCGCCAGTCCGGGTCGGTTTCGACGTTCTGATAGCGGGCCACCCCGCCGCCGTCGGAGAAGATCCCGAGCTGCGCGACCAACCGCCCGTGGTCGAACGCGCCGAACCAGGCGCCGTGCCCGTTCTCGGCCACCCGCCGCGCGTCGGCCGTCCGCTGCTCGTAGAACATCTGGTTGGCGGTGGCCTCGTTGCCGTCGTCGGCGGCCAGCCGCAGGTCCAGGGACTGCTGCCAATCCGCGTCGCCCACCAGCGGCCGGTAGTCCGCCGACTCGTTGACGTGCGACGGCGGCTGCACCACGTCGGTGGTGAGCACGGTGCTCCGCTCGATGCGCAACCCGGCCTCGGGCAGCCCCGACCGTTCGGCCGCCTCCGGGCTGGCCGTGTCCAGGCCCACCGCCACGTGACCGGCTTCGGGGAACAGCTCGGCGAACCGGGCCAGCCAGCCCGCGGCCTCCCGGGGCTGCGGGGCCGCGCCCAGCAGGATGAAGTTCCCCCACCAGAAGCCAGGGTGGCCCGGGCTCCGGACCACGACATGGTCCGGGTAGGCGGTGACCTCGCTGCCTTCCATTCGCCGGACCATCAGGTCGGTCCGGTAGCCCAGCGAATTGACCTGCACGCCAGCCTCAGTGGCGCGGGCGCCGCGGCGCCGCCGAGGTGATCACGTACACCTGGTCGGACGGTGGCGGCGGCTCCTGCTCCGGGGCCGATGGTGGCGTCGAGACCTGCGACGGCCGAGGCCGCGGCCGCGGCCGCCCGGCCTGGTCGGGGCGGCCCTGCTCCGGGCGGCCCTGCTCCGGGCGCGCCTGCTCGCGCCTGGCTTGCTCGGGCCTGCCCTGCTCGGGGCGGGGCTGCCCGCCGTCCCGGCCCTCCGGCCGCCGCCCGTGGTCCGGGCTCACGGCGTCATGCCCGTCAGCGGCCGGCGGCCTGCCACCTGCGTCCGCCTCGGCCGGCCGGCCCTCGCCGGGACCGGTCGGCCCCGTCGCGCCCGCCGCCGGTCCGGTCTCGCCGTCGGCCGACTTCAGCGCGTCGGCCAGCCGGTGCCAGCGGTCCTCCCAGTCGGCCACGCTGCCGTCGCAGGCGCGCACGTAAGCCATGGTCACCGGCAGCGTCGGCAGGTTGAGGCCGCCCGCCGCCGAAGCCAACGTCTTCATCGTGTAGTGCGACAGCTCGGCCATCTCGGGATAACCGAGACCGGCCTGGCCCCGCAGTCCCCGCAGGTCCTTGGCGAACTCTTCCAGTTGTTCCTGCGGGGTCGCCGTCCGTGGCTTGGCGGGCGGCTCCTT
>DASXJM010000670.1:0-4758 GCA_036497405.1 Streptosporangiaceae bacterium
TGGGCGTGCAGGGCGGCCGAGATGTGCTCGGTGGTGGCGGCGGCCTCCAGGCCGTGGCTGCCGGCCAGGGTGCGGGCGAGGGCGGCTTCGTCGAACATCGGCGGGTGCGGGCCCGGGCGGCTCGGATCGGGGCGGCCTTCACAGGCACCGTCGGTGTAGAGGAGCAGCAGGTCGCCGGGACCCAGCCGGAACCGGACGTCGGCCAGCTGGATCTGGTCCCGCCAGCCGAGCAGGGTGCCGAAGATGCCGATCTGCCGGACCCGGCCGTCGGCCCGGCGGATCAGGGCCGGCGGGTGCCCGGCCAGGCACAGCCGTCCGGTCAGGCCGGCCGGCGTGGTCCGGAAGGTGGCCTGGACCGCGGTGAGGAAGCGCGGTGCCCGCTGGGCCAGCATCGCGGTGTTCAGCCGGTCCAGGACCGCGGCCGGCGACAGGTGTTCCCCGGCGTCGGCGCGCATGGTGTAGCGGGCCAGCGCGGTGACCTCGGCCGCCTCGGTGCCCTTGCCGCACACATCGCCCATGACTGCGGTCCACCATGGCCCGCGGGCCTGGAACAGGTCGTAGAAGTCGCCGACCACCGTTGCTTCGCCGGTGGCGGGCAGATACCGGGCGGCGGCGTCCACCCCCGGCACCGACCGCAGCAGCGGGGGCAGCAGGCTTTCCTGCAGGCTGCGGGCCAGTTCCCTGGACCTGCCCAGGGCTTCTTCGGCGGTTTCCAGCGCGGTCTGCGTGCTTTCCAGCGAGACCCGCAGATTGACCTCGCTGGACACGGCTCGGGCCAGGGTGGCCAGGGTCTCGAGCTCACTGGGCTTCCATACCCGCGGGCTGGCGTCGATCACGCACATGCTCCCGATGGCCTGCCCGTCGGCGGTCATGATCGGGAACCCCGCCCATGCCCCCACCCCCCACGGCCCGATCGCCGGGTGCCCGGCGGTACGGGGGTCGTTTTCGGCGTCCTCCACGATGAACGGGCCGTTCATTCCGATGGGGAAGTAGCAGAAGTCGTCACCGACCGCGTTCTGCCACTGATCCAGGCCCCCATAGGGCAAATGCGGGACCGACTTCCAGAACGTGCGGGTCTCGCCGACAAAGGTGATCGCCGAGATCCCGCATTTGGTCACCGACGCGGCCAGCCGGGCCAGGTCGTCGAACACCTGCTCCGGAGCGCTGCCCACCTGCCCGCTGGCCGCCAGGGCCGCCAGCCGGTCCGGGTCCGACAGCACCGCGGGCAGCCCATCGGCCCGCGTACCCTCCGGGTACTCCACCGGTCCTGACATCGTCAGTCCCGCCCGCCGCCGGCCGGGACACCAAGGGCCAGGACCGCGGTGTCGTCGTCCAAGCCGTCGGCGAAGCCGTCGAGCAGCTGGCTGATCGCGCTGGCGGTGGCGCTGGCGGTGGCGGGTGCGATCCCGGCGGCGAAACTGCTCAGGGCGTCGACGCCGTAGCGGCTGCGCCCGTGGCCGGTGCGGGCTTCGGTCAGCCCGTCGGTGTACAGGAGCAGGGTGTCACCCGGGTCCAGCCGGATCTTGTTGACCGGGAAGACCGGCTCCTTGAAGGCCCGCAGCATCGGCCCGCCCGCGATGGGCTGGTAGCCGGCCGTGCCATCCGCGCGCAGCAGCAGCGGCGGCGGATGACCGCCGCTGGCCAGGGTCAGGCTGAAGCCCTCGCCGTCCGGGGTGAGCAGGCCGAAGACGGTGGTGCAGAAGAGGCCGTCGTTACCGCCGCGATTGTCGCGCATGGCGGTATTCAGGCTGCTCAGCACGGCACCTGGGTCCGGGTCGTAGACCGCCGCGGCCCGCAGGGTGTAGCGGATCTGTGAGGTCACGATGGCGGAGGCCGCCCCCTTGCCGCAAACGTCGCCCAGGAACAGGCCCCACCGGTCCTGGCCCAGGGCGAACAGGTCGTAGAAGTCGCCGCCGACCTCGTCCAGGGACGCGAAGTGGTAGTACGCGGCCGCCTCCAGACCGGGAACGGCCGGCAGTGTGGGCGGGAGCAGGCTCCGCTGCAAGGTGCTGGCCAGCACCTGGAGCCGGGCCCGCTCCTGCTCGGCTTCCTGCCGGGCGCGCAGCAACTCGCGTTCGTAGGCACGGCGGTCGCGGCCGTCAACGATCGTGGTGCGGATCAGCTGCGGGTCGCCCGCGGCGCCGACCTTGACCACGGAATTGACGAAAACGGGCAGCCGATCGCCGTTGGCAGCCTGCAGTTCGAGGGCGACGCCGCCGATCTCGCCCTGCATGGTCAGCAGCGGGGCGAAGTGGGTTTCGTGGTAGAGCCTGCCGCCCACCGTCAGCAGGTCGGAGAAGTAGCGCTGGCCCACCAACTGTTCCCGGGTGTAGCCGAGCCAGTTGAGGAGCGTGGTGTTGATCTTGGCGATGCGGCCGTCCATGAGCGTGGACAGGTAGCCGCAGGGGGCGTTCTCGTACAGATCTTCGGCACTGTCCTCCAGCAGGGCGGAGATGTCCTCGTCCCCGTGGTCGCTGCTCACGGCGACGCGCTGGCGGCGGCAAAGGAGGCGATGGCCGCGAGGGTGGCTTCGGGGGCGCTCAGCTGCGGGCAGTGACCGGTTGCGGGCAGGGTGCGCAGGATGCTGCCGGGGATCCGGGCCTGGACAAAGGCGCCGACCTGAGGCGGCGCGATCGCGTCCCGGGCGCACTGCAGGATCAGGGTGGGCACGGTCACCTGGGCCAGATCGGACCGGTTGTCCGACAAGAACGTCGCCTGGGCGAAGACCCGCGCGATCGCCGGGTCGGCCCGGCAGAAGGTGCTGGCCAGCTCTTCGGCCAGCTCCGGGCGCTCCGGGTTACCCATGATGACCGGGGCCATGGCCGCCGACCAGCCCAGGTAGTTGCTGTCCAGCGACTCCAGCAGTTCGTCGATGTCCGCCTGGCTGAACCCGCCGCGGTAATCACCGTCGTCGATGTACCGCGGAGAAGGACCGATCAGGATCAGCTTGCTGAACCGGGCCGGTTCGCGGATCGCGGCGACCACACCCACCATGGCACTGACCGAATGGCCCACGAACACCACCGGCGGCAGGTCCAGGTCACGGCAGATCTGCAGCACATCGTCGGCGTACCCGTCCAGCGTCGCGTACCGTTCCGGTTCCCAGGCCGACAGATCCGAGCGGCCCAGCCCCACGTGGTCGAACAGCACCACCCGGAAGTCCTCGGCCAGACCCGGTTCGACCAGGCGCCACATGCTCTGGTCGCACCCGAACCCGTGCGCCAGCAACACCACCGGCCCATCGTCACGGCCGGTCACCGTGATGTTGTTCTTGCGGGTCACGCCGAGACCGGTCATACCGGAGAATTTACCGCTTCACCGCTCCGGCCGGAGCGGCGTCGCGGCACGACCGGGCCGGCCAACGCGCGTTCAGGTGGCCTCGGCGTCGTAGGGAGGTTCCTGCCCGGCGGCCAGCGTGCTGGCCGGGACCCGGCCGTTGGCCTCGGCTCGGTTGAGGCCATCGGGACCCAGGTCACTGAGCAGATGCTTCTGGACGAACCGGCGCGGGTTCAGGTCGTCGAGATCGAAGTCCGAGAACTCCGGGCCGAGGCCCTCGCGCAGGTCGGCCGTTGCCCCGTGCGCGATCTTCCGCAGCTCGCGCAGGGCCCGGCCGGCCTTGGCCGCCATGGCCGGCAGCTCCTTGGGACCGAACACGACCAGCGCGATCACGGCCAGGATCAGCAGCTTGGGCAGGGACAGATCGAACACCGGTGGACTCCATCTGACGGGCCGCGCGGTGGTCCGGACCACAAGGTATCGCGGTCCGGACCAGCCACGGAGCCGGATTGCCGGTCAGCTGCTGGTGTGCAGTTGACCGTTGACGCCGTGCGGGTAGAAGCCGCCCGAGTTGGCCACCTTGGGCGTCAGATAGACGACGTTGAGGACCTGACCGGGAGTGCGGCCGAAGGCGATGCTGTTCCCATCGGCGGGCACGATGTTGGCCTGGCCGTTCATCGTAATGCCCTGGTCGTCGTCGCTCGGGCCATCCAGGCTGTCCCGCGCGTTGGAGATCGCGTTGGCCGCGCTGGCCAGCCCGCGCTCGAACAGTTCGGTGCGGATGGTCGCCGCGTGGTAGGCCTCGACCGCGAGGATGCCCGCGGCCGCCCCGAGGTAGGTCTTATTGCTGATCAGCGGAGCCGCGCCCTTGTAGGCGGTCACCCCCACGTCTTCGAAGATGAACGCGCCGAGCAGGAAGTTGTTCTCGTTGGCGTAGACGTCGAACTTCTGCCCCGGCTTGATCAGGCCCGCCGCCGTCGCGGCGGCGGTGAAGCTGGTGTTGATGTTGATTTCCGGCTGGGCCACCGCCGCGCCGCCGAGGGCGCCGCGCAGGAACTTCACGTGGTCGTACTCGTCCTTGGCGATCTCGGTTGCGAACTGGCGCACCGAACTGCTCTTGAACGGGACCGCGTGGCCGCCCTGGACCGAGCCGCACTGGCCCTTGCCGGAGGTCAGGCTGGAGGGCAGCCCGTAACCGAAGACGGCGTGGGAGTAGAACTCGGCCTCGAGGTACTCCAGGTTGAGCGCGAAGTTCAAGATCGCGCTGTCAGAGATCGCGGCGGAGCTGGTGGATGCGGACGCGGAGGTGGCTTCCGCCCCGCCCAGCAGGCCCGCGCCGACCACGCCCAGCCCGGTCATGCTCGCGGTCCTGAGGAACCGCCGCCGGTCAGCTGGATTCTCGGCGCTGCGGTCGATCAGCTGTGCGACGTAGTTCTTTCCGAACATCGCTGTCCCTACTCCCAGTTGATGATGATTACCGTG
>DASXJM010000671.1:0-1585 GCA_036497405.1 Streptosporangiaceae bacterium
TTCTTCGTCAGCGCGCGGCTCTACGACGACGGGGTCATCGACCCGCGCGACACCCGTTCCGTGCTCGGCATGACGCTGTCGGCGGTGCACTCCGGCCCGGTGGCCGGGCGCCGCGGCTTCGGCGTCTTCCGGATGTGAGGGCCCAGGTGACACAGCGCAATTCACTGCCCAAGCCCATGCGGAAGCTGCTGATCGCCAACCGGGGCGAGATCGCGTCCCGGGTCATCCGCACCGCCCGGGCCATGGATCTGGCCACGGTGGCGGTGTTCTCCGACCCCGACCAGGGGCTGCCGTTCGTCCGCGACGCCGATGAGGCCGTCCGGCTGCCCGGCTCGGCTCCGGCCGACACCTACCTGAACGCCGGGGCCCTGCTGGCCGCGGCCGCCGCCACCGGGGCCGACAGCGTGCACCCGGGCTATGGCTTCCTGTCCGAGAACGCGGGCTTCGCCCGGGCCTGCGCCGCGGCCGGGCTGACCTTCGTCGGCCCCAGCCCCGAAGCGATCGAGGCCATGGGCTCCAAGATCGGGGCCAAGGAGATCATGGCCGCGGCCGGCGTCCCGGTCCTGCCCGGCGCGGTGTTCGACGACGTGGCCGAGCCCGACCCGGCCGCCCTGGTCAAGGCGGCCGACGACATCGGTTACCCGGTCCTGGTCAAGGCGGCGTTCGGCGGAGGCGGGCGCGGCATGCGGATCGTCCACAATGCGGCCGAGGTGGCCGGGGCCGTGGCCAGCGCCCGCCGGGAGGCGGCCTCGGCGTTCGGCAACGGCACCGTCTTCCTGGAACGCTTCGTCTCCTCGCCCCGGCACATCGAGGTCCAGATCTTCGGCGACCAGGCCGGGACCGTGGTGCACCTGTTCGAGCGTGAGTGCTCGATCCAGCGGCGCTACCAGAAGATCATCGAAGAGGCCCCGTCCCCGGCCGTCAGCCCCGACCTGCGGGCCGAACTCGGCCAGGCCGCGGTGGCCGCGGGCCAGGCCATCGGCTACGTGGGCGCGGGCACGGTGGAGTTCGTGCTCGACGCCACCGGCCGGTTCTGGTTCCTCGAGGTCAACACCCGGCTCCAGGTCGAGCACCCGGTCACCGAGCTCATCACCGGCCTCGACCTGGTCAAGGTCCAGCTGGAGGTGGCGGCCGGCCACCCGCTGCCGCCCGAGGTCACCGGGGCCACCATCTCCGGCCACGCCATCGAGGCCCGCCTGTACGCCGAGGACGTGGCGGCCGGCTACCTGCCGGCCAGCGGCGACGTGGCCACCTTCGAGGTTCCGGCCCCCGATCTCAACGACGCTGCCGGGCTCCGGGTCGACGCCGGCTTCGCGTCCGGCACCCGGGTCAGCACGTTCTACGACTCGATGCTGGCCAAGGTCATCGGGCACGGTCGCACCCGCGACGACGCCCGCCGGGTCCTGGCCGGGGCCCTGTCCCGGGCCCGGCTGCACGGCGTGGTCACCAACCGGGACCTGCTGGTCGCCATCCTGCGCGACCCCGAGTTCGCGGCCGGCGCCATCGACACCGGCTACCTGACCCGCCACCCCCCCGAGGCCCTCTGCCCGCCCGCCCCGGTCCCGCCCGAGCACGCCCTGGCCGT
>DASXJM010000672.1:0-4255 GCA_036497405.1 Streptosporangiaceae bacterium
GGCACGGTAGGTCCGGCCGGAGCGGGCGGGGGCCCGCGAATCAGCCGGCCCGACGAGGGAGACCTGATGGCGAAGTACGAGCGGCATTTCGACGGCCGCGAAATGGTGATGGTGCACGACGCCTTCCGGCGCGAGTTCGGCCTGATGGCCGCGGTGGTGCGCCAGGTCGCCGACGGTGACGTGGCGCGAGCGGAGGTGGTGTCGGACCACATCGACCTGGTCGCCGGGCTGCTGCACCATCACCACCAGGCCGAAGACGACTCGGTCTGGCCGCTGCTGCTGGTGCGGTGCCCGGAGCAGATCGTGCCCTTGATCCAGCGCATGGAGGACCAGCACGCCAGCGTGGCCGCCACCGGCCGGAAGGTCAGCGAGGCCCAGGCGGGCTGGCGGGTCAACGCCGCGCCCGGCGCCCGGTCGGTGCTGGCCGGCGCGCTGGAACGACTGGTGCCGGTGCTGACCGAGCACCTGGCGCTGGAGGAAGAGCGCGTGGTCCCGGTCATGGAACTGCACATCGGCATGGACGAGTGGACCCAGATCTTGCAGAAAGGGATGGAAGGGATCGACCTCGACGGCCTGCCGCTACTGATGGGCCTGATGTTCTACGAAGGCGATCCCCAGATCATCGAAGGTGTGCTGGCGACTGTCCCGGCCGAGCTGCGGACTGGCCTGTTCGCGCGAGCTCAGGAGGCTTACGCCCAGCACGCCGAACTGATCTACGGGACGGCCACGCCGCCGCGGAGCAGCGAAGTGTGACCGGTCCCGGCGGGTGGGCCGGGCGGGGGGCGTCGCGGGGTGCCTGGGTCAGGCGGCGCGGGCGGGCGCGGGGGCCTGGTCGTGACGGTGCGGGGTCACCTCGGCGGGCACCGGAACCGGCCGGCGGTGGCCCTGGCTCAGGCTGGTGGCGAACAGGGACAGCAGCCCGGTCAATCCGGCACCGCCCCCGATGACACCCCAGAACAGCGGCCAGAAGTCAGCATGAAGAAAAAGCACGGGAACCTCCCGAGAGAGAACTTGCATATCCATGTGCAAATATACTTATCTGCACATGGATGTGCAAATGGGGAGGTCAGGGGGATGTGCCGGGTGGGTCGGTGGGGAGGGGTGTTCCTGTGGTCCGGAAGTGGCGGGTCTGGGGTGAGCTGGGAGCGGATGGGCGTTACGGTGGCCTGACATCCGAGCCGCAGGGGGTCATTGATGACTGTTGGGGGCACGCCTGAGGCGGCACCGGGGCAGCCGCGGCGGAGTCATGCGCGGTCCAACCGGGTCCGGCTACTGGCGGCGGCGCGGGAGGAACTGGGGCGGGACCCGGACGCCAGCCTGGACGAGATCGCGCGGGCGGCTGGGGTGGTCCGGCGCACCCTGTACGGGCATTTTCCCAGCCGGGAGGCGCTGATTGACGCGCTGGCCACCGAGGCCAAGGAACGCCTGGAGGAGGCGTTCACGGCAGCCCGGCGTCCCGGCGCGGAGCCGCCGGCCGCACTGGCCGGGCTGGTCCTGGCCTCGTGGGAGGTGGGCGACCACTACCGGATGCTGATCTCGCTGGCCCGGCGGCGGCTGGGCGAGGAGCGGCTCCGGGACATTCTGGCCCCGGCCCGGGCCGAGGCGGCGGCGATCCTGGACCGCGGCCAGCAGGATGGCTCGTTCGGCACGCATCTGCCCGCGCCGGTGCTGGCGCTGGCCACCGAGTCCGTGGTGCTGGTCCTGCTGGAGAGCCAGCCGTCACCCCAGCGGTCGGCACAGTGGAGCGATCCCACCGGGGAGGCCGCAGCCACGGCCGTGCTGGTCACGGCGGGGGCAACTCCGGCCGCGGCCCGTAATTACGTCCAGGCGGTGCTCAGGACGGGCCGCTGAAGTCGACCTTGGCCGTCTCGGCGGTGCCCGCGGTGCGGCCGGGCGCGCCGGTGAAGGCCCAGTACAGGTTGGTGTGCGCGATGACCTGGTCAACCGGGGGCGCACCCCACTGGGACTTGTCGCCCGCGGTGTGCGCGTCGCTGACCAGGGTGGCGTCGTAGCCGCGGGCGAACGCGCCGTGCAGCGTGCAGCGGATACAGGCGTCGGTCTCGGCCCCGGCCACCACCAGGCGCCCGACCTCCAGGCCGGCCAGCACGTCCTCCAGGTCGGTGGCCTCGAACGAGTCGCCGTAGCGCTTCCCGATCACCGGCTCGCCGTCCTCCGGGACCAGCTCGGGCACGATCTGCCAGTCCTGCTGGCCCGGAATCAGCTCGTCGTCGGCGGAGTGCTGGACCCAGACCACCGGCACCTGCTCCTGCCGGGCCCGGTCGACCAAGCGGCCGATGTTGGCCACCACTCCGTCGCGCTGGTAGGCCTCGCCGACCACCCCGTTCTGGACGTCGACGACCAGCAGTGCGGTGTTAGGCCGATTCTTCAGCGTGGTCATGTCTTCCCTCGTCCCCTGGAGCCGCCGGGCCGTCGTGAGCCGGTGTGCTGGCCACCTTAGTGGCGACCCCTGACAAAACCGGGCCGTCCGGCCACCGCACGGTCAGCGGGGGCTGGTACGAGCGCAGCACGTCGGCCGCGGTCAGGTCGCCGAAGACCGCTATCGGGACCGGCCGGTCGATGTCCTGGCCCCGGCGCAGCAGCTTGGTGGTGTACATGGTCCCGTAGCTGAGCATGCGCGAGGTCACGGTGGCCACCGCCACGGCCAGCATGACCGGCAAGGTCAAGGTGAAGTCACCGGTCAGTTCGACCACACTGGCCAGCGAGGTCAGCGGGGCCCGGGCCGCCGACGCGAAGACCGCGCCCATGGCCACCACCGCGTACAGGGCCGGTGGCCCGGCCGACGGCCCGAACAGGTGGGCCACCAGCTCACCGAAGGCCATGCCCGAGGTGGCCCCGACGAACAGCGAGGGAGCGAACACCCCGCCGGACCCGCCGATGCCCAGGGTCACGCTGCAGGCCAGGATCTTCCCGGCCGCCAGAACCAGCAGGAACCAGAACGCGTAACCACCGCCCACGGCCCGGTCCATCACCGGATACCCGACTCCGTACAGCTGAGGCACGGCCAGCAGGATCAGGCCCAGGGCCAGGCCGCCGACCGCGGGCCGGGCCCACTCGGGGCGGTTGCGCCACAGCCGGTCGCAGAGGTCCTCGGTGCCGTACACCATCGACTTGAACAGCAACCCGATCAGGCCCGCGGCCAGGGCCAGCAGGCCGACCAGCAGATAGTCCCGCGTGTGGGGCAGGGTCAGCCCGGCCGGGAACCCGGCCAGGAACGGCCGGCTGCCCAGCAGCGGAATGGCGACCGCGTCCGCGACCATGGCCGACAGCATCACGGTGAACAGAGCGTCGACCGAGAACTCGCGGAGGATGATCTCGACGCCGAAGAACACACCGGTGATGGGGGCGTTGAAGGTGGCCGCGATCCCGCCCCCGGCTCCGCAGGCGACCAGGATCTTCATCCGGCTCTCCGGCATCCGCAGCCATTGCCCGAGGCTGGAGGCCAGGGCCGAGCCGATCTGGACGATCGGGCCCTCGCGGCCGACCGATCCGCCGGTGCCGATACACAGCGCCGAGGCCAGGGCCTTGACCAGGCTGACCTGGGGCCGGATCCGGCCGCCGCGCTCGGCCACCGCGATCATCACCTCGGGCACGCCGTGACCGCGGGCCTCCCGGGCCCACCGGTAGATCAGCGGCCCGTAGATCAGCCCGCCGACGGCCGGGATGAGGACGAAGAAGCCCAGGCCCAGCCAGGGCAGGTGGCTGCTGCCCACGTGGCCGCCCTGGCCGAACTGCGCGTGGCCGGTGGGGAGCCAGGTGCAGAAGGTGATCAGGTAGCGGAAGGCGACCGCGCCCAGGCCCGAACCCACGCCGATGACCACGGCGATGGCGAACAGGCCCAGCCGCGAAGTCCGGAGCCAGGCGGCGCGGCCGGTCACGGGCGCCCGGCCCGCGAGCGGGCGGCCCCGGCGGGACCGGCCGGGGGCAGTGGCTCGCCGGGCTCCTCCCGGGGCCACTGGCGGTCCGGTATCTCCCCGGCCGCCGCCGCGAACGCCCCGAATGCGGCGGCCACCGCGGTCTGCTGGGCGGCCGGGAGCCGGTCCAGGATCTCGGCCAGCAGGTCCCGGCGCCGGGCGGTGGCATTGTCCACCACCTGCCGGCCCGCTCCGGTGATCGCCACCAGCACGGCCCGGCGGTCGGCGCGGGCCCGGTGCCGCCGGACCAGTTCCTTGCGGACCAGCCGGTCACACATGCGGCCGGCCGTCGACGGCGTGACCTCCAGCGCCTCGGCCAGGTC
>DASXJM010000673.1:0-13345 GCA_036497405.1 Streptosporangiaceae bacterium
CCACCTCGACACCACCATGGCCTTCACCGGCTTCTTCGAGGAGATCGCCCCGTTCCCCCGGGACGCGCACCCCCGGCTCCGGGACGCCGGCCTGGCCGGGAAGATCCTGCTCGGGAGCGACTTCCCGAGCATCCCCTACCCATACCGGGAGCAGCTGGCCGGGCTGGAACGGCTCGACCTGGGCGACGACTGGCTCCGCGCCGTCTGCTGGCACAACCCGCTCAAGCTGATGGGCGACGGCTTCCTGGCCCCGGCCTAGACCAGCTGGTGGTGGTGGGCGTCGTTGATGGCGGCGCGGTCGCGCAGCTGTGGCCGCGGCTACGGCACTACGACTGAGCCGGGCCACCGCTGACGGCGGTGGCCAGGGCGGCCAGGTCGAGGTCGTGGCAGGCCGTCTCGAACTGCCGGGACGCGGCCAGCACCGCGCCCCGGTGGCCCAGGGTCAGCTCGGCCGACAGGATGCAGGTCAGCGCGCGGAGCCGCTCGAATTGCCAGAGGAACGTGTCTGGGGGGCCGACGGCGGCAGGCTGGCGCCGCAGGCCGGCCATCTCCCCCAGGACCTCCCCCGACACCTCGGCCGCGGCCAGGAAGTCGCCGTCCGCCAGCAGGTGGGCGGCGATGGCGTTCAGGCCCCGCACCTCACCCAGTTCGGCGGCCGCGTCCCCCGGTCCCGTTCCGTCATCAAGCCAGTCGGTCATGGCGGGCCCCCGTTGAAGCCAGACAAACGCGATGCGGGACCACGGCGTTGTGATTCATCGTAATAAATCCTGGTCTTCCCGCCCAGAGGCAATCGATCAAGGACGAGGACGATTCCGGTGGCCGGTGGTCCGGCAGCGGGTCAGGCGCCAGTGAAGGAGACCACCGTGGTGCCGGCCGGGACGACCAGGCGGGTGCCAGAGGCGGCCAGGCTGGGGAAACTGGTGGTGGGGGCGGCGTCCCGGGTGCTGAACACGCGGTCGCCGGTGGACAGCCGGTAACCGGACAGGGTGCCGTTACGGTCCACGTCCCAGACCACGCCGCCCGCGATGATCGGCGGGCCGGGATTGCCGCCGGTCACCGACCACCGGGTCACCAGCCGCGGCTGGGCGCCCGTGGTCACCTCGACCGCGCGCAGGCTCTGGTAGCAGGAGAACACCACCGTGCTCCCGTCAACCGCATCGCCGCCGAACCCGCCTTCGCAGACGCGGGCCGAGGCCAGTTCGCCGCCGGTGCCGCCCAGCCGGGAGCCGTCGAGCACGTAGCCAACGCCCTCCTTGCCGACCTCGAACACCCGGCCCCCCGGCAGCAGGGCCGGGGCGGTGGAGCCGAGGTCCTGGTCACCAGTGGACAGGGCGTCGAAGTTGGATGGGGTGAACCGGCCCTGCACGACCAGGCTGGGGCTCAGCCGCAGCACGCTGTCGGAGTCGGCCACCTGGTTGTACGGCATCCCGTTCCCGGTCGCCACGTACAGGCTGTTGTCGCGGACGGCTTCACCGGCCGGGGCCCAGATGCCGGCCTGGCGTTCGTTGTCGGTGGTGAAGCTGACCAGCCCGCCGTGGCCCGAGACCGGGGCGCCCACCACCCGGCCCTTGTAGTCCGAGCAGTCGCCGTACAACCCGCCGAGCGGCACGTACACCCTGCTCCCGAGCAGGACCAGGGCACCTCGCTGCTGCTGGGCCTGAGGATCGCTGCCGGGCAGGTCGATCGCGCGCCGGGACACGGTGCGCCCCGACGCCAGGCTCAGGGTCCACAGCGTGTGCCGGTAGGACGGCTGCGCGGTGAACGTGACCACCCACAGCCGGCCGCTGGCGGCGTCGGCCACGGGCGTGCCGGTGATCCCGGACGGGTTGACGTTGCCGCACGGCAGGCCGGACGGGACCGGCGCGGCCAGGTGGTGCGACCAGCGGACCGCGCCAGTAGCCGCGTTCAGCGCGTACACGGTGTTGTCCTCGGTGGCGATGATCACAGTCGCCCCGGCGATCAGCGGCTGCGCGTAGACCGCCCCGTCGACCCGGGCGGTCCAGGCCTTCCGCACCTGGCCCGGAGCGGGGGTGGTGACCGACAGCCCGCTGCGGCCCGCCGTGCGGTCGTAGGTGAGCCAGTCGGCCCCGGTCCCGGCGGCCGTGGGAGCGGGAGAGGCCGTCGCGGCCGACGTGGCCGGGCTGGCCTGGGTGGCTGCTGAGGCGCTGGAGGGGGCCGGGGGGCGGCCCGAGGTGCAGGCGGCCACCATAGGCAGCGCCACGACGGCCACCGCCGCCAGCCACCGCAGTCGCCGGGTGGGCCGCGAGTTGTTCACTGGTCCACGCTAATCCTTCGAGGGTCGCAGCTTGGGCTGGCCGGCGTGCGGGTTGGCCCGGGCACCTCAGCTCCTCGGAGGGTTGACGCGATCAAGATTCAGGGTAACCCTCGTGCCCATGGCTGTCCGACCCCCGAACAGGGACGAACTGGCCGCGATCGCCCGCGGCTACGGAATGAAGCTGACCGACGATGACCTGGACTCGTTCGGGCCGGTGGTCGCGGCCGCGCTGGCGTCCCACGACGTGGTCGAGGACCTGTACGCGGCCGGTGCCCCGTCCCCGCCCACCGACCGGGCCTGGACCCGGCCCGATGAGGCCGGCAACCCGCTGGGCGCCTGGTACGTGCGGACCGATATCCAGGCCCGCGCCGATGGCCCGCTGGCCGGCCGGACCGTGGCCATCAAGGACAACACCGCGGTGGCCGGGGTGCCGATGATGAACGGCTCGCGGACCCTGGAAGGCTTCGTGCCCAGCCAGGACGCGACCGTGGTCAGCCGGCTGCTGGCCGCCGGGGCCACCATCGCCGGCAAGGCGGTATGCGAGGACCTGTGCTTCTCCGGGGCCAGCCACACGTCGGCGACCGGCCCGGTGCGCAACCCGTGGGACCCGTCCCGGACCGCGGGCGGCTCGTCCAGCGGCAGCGCGGCGCTGGTGGCCGCGGGCCAGGTCGACCTGGCCCTGGGCGGCGACCAGGGTGGCTCGATCCGGATTCCGAGTGCGTTCTGCGGCACCGTCGGGCACAAGCCCACCTACGGCCTGGTCCCCTACACCGGCGCGTTCCCGATCGAGTTCACCATCGACCACCTGGGCCCGATCACCCGCACGGTGACCGACGCGGCGCTGATGCTGAGCGTGCTGGCCGGCCGGGACGGGCAGGATCCCCGCCAGCCCGACCGCGTCCAGCCCGCCGACTACGTGGCCGCCCTCGGGGAAGGAGCCACCGGCCTGCGGGTCGGCGTGGTCCGCGAAGGGTTCGGCATTCCGGGGCTGTCCCAGCCGGAGGTCGACGCCACGGTCCGGGCCGCGATCGCGCGGCTGGGCGAGGCCGGGCTGACCGTGGGCGAGGTCAGCGTGCCCTGGCACCGGCACGCCATGCACGTGTGGAACGTGATCGCCACCGACGGGGTGGCGGCCCAGATGATCGACGGCAACGGCTACGGCTACAACTGGGACGGCCGCTACGACCCCGAACTGATCGCCTACTACGGCCGCCAGCGCCGCGAGGTGGCCGACGCCTGGTCCGAGACGGTCAAGATGGCCGCGCTGGCCGGCCGCTACTCGATCGAGGAGTACCAGGCCCGGCACTACGCCATGGCCCGGAACCTGGTGCCCCGGGTCCGCGCGGCCTACGACGAGGCCCTGGCCTCGTTCGACGTGCTGGTCATGCCCACGCTGCCGATCGTGGCCACCCCGCTGGTCACGCCGGACGACCCCCGCGAGACCTACCTGGCCCGGGCCCTGGAGATGATCCCGAACACGGCGCCGTTCGACGTCAGCGGCCACCCGGCCACGTCCGTGCCGGCCGGGCTGGCCGACGGGCTGCCGGTCGGCCTGATGATCGTCGGCCGCCAGTTCGAGGACACCACCTGCCTCCGGGTGGCGCGGGCGTTCGAGACCGCGGGCGGCGGCTTCCCTACCCCACCGGCGGCGTGAGCAGGGCCCGGACCGTGGCCGCCTCGGGGGAACCCAGGATCGTGTAGAGGGCCAGCGCCTGGCGCCAGTGGTCGCGGGCCTGACGGTCCTGGCCGCTGGCCCGGTAGCTGCGGGCCAGCGCGCTGTGGCTGGTGGCCTGCTGCTGCCGTTCGCCGGTCCGGCGGGCCACCCGGAGGGCCGCGGTGAGCTGGGCCCGGGCGCTCTCCGGCTGCCCGGCCAGCAGCGAGACCTCCCCCAGGCCGTGCAGGGCGTGCCACTCACCCACCGGGTCGCCGATCTCCCGGGACTGGATCAGGGCCTGCTGGAAATAGCCGCTGGCCTGCTGGGTGCGCTCCTGCCGCAGGCAGACGTCGCCCAGGTTGGCCAGGGCGTGGGCTTCGCCGCGGTCACCGGACTCGCGCAGCAGCGCCAGGGCCTGGTGGAAGTGCTCGCTGGCCTGCTCGTAGACGCCCAGGTGCAGGTAGGCCTGGCCCAAGGTGTCGAGGGCGTAGCCTTCACCGCTGCGCTCGCCGGTGGCCCGGCACAGTTCGATCGACTCCCGCAGGTGGCCGGTGGCCTGCTGGTACCGGCCCTGCCGGACGTAGACCACGCTCAGCTGGGCCAGGGCCCGGGCCTCACCGACCCGATCGCTGGTCTGCCGGATCAGGTCCAGGGCCCGCCGGTGCAGCTGGGCCGACTGCTCGTAGCGGCCGCGCCAGGCGGCCACGTTGCCCAGGCTGGTCAGGGTGCGGGCCTCACCGGCCCGGTCGCCGGTCTCCCCGAGCAGTTCCAGCGCCTCGCCGTGGCTGCGGTCGGCCTGCTCGTACCGGCCCTGGCGCATGGCCACCAGGCCCAGGCTGTTGAGCGCGCTGGCCTCGGCGGTCCGGTCGCCGAGCTCACGGGCGGCCCGGCGGGCGTGCGCGTGGATGGTGGTGGCCTCGGTGTAGTGACCACCGGAGTCCAGGTAGCGGGCCAGGGTCATGGCCAGCTGGCTGGCGTGGGACGGCCAGCCGCCGTCCGCGGCGTGGGCGGCCACCGCGACCAGGGTGGCCCGCTGCGCGTCGAGCCAGTCGCGGGCCGCGGCCGGGGTGGCCAGCGACGGCGCCGGGATGACCGGCACCGCCACCCGCGGCCGGCGGTGGCGTTCGGCCGGATACAGGATGTCCATGGCGGCGGCCGCGGTGTACAGGTAGCCATCGAGCAACCGGGTCAGCGCGGCCCGGCGCTCGGTCTCGCTGTCCTGGCCGGCCAGCTCGCGGGCGTAGGCCCGCAGCAGGTCGTGCAGGACGTAGCGGCCCGGGCCGGCCGGCTGGACCAGGTTGGCCCGGGCCAGCTGACCGAGCACCTGCCCGGCCTGGTCGCGGCCGTCGGCGTCCCGGCCGGCCCCGGTCAGGGCCGCGACCGCGAAGCTGTCGAGGAACGCCCCGGGGTGCAGCCCGGCCAGCCGGAAGGCCCGCGCCGGTTCGGGGTCGAGGTGGCGGTAGGACCAGGAGAACACCGCCCGGACCGCGGTCCGGTCATCCTGGCCGGTCTGCAGCAGGTCCAGGCGACGCTGCTGCCCGGCCAGTTCCCCGGCCAGGTCGCCCAGGGTGGTGTCCGGGCGGGTCACGGCCAGTTCGGCCGCGACCCGCAGGGCCAGCGGGAGCCGGGCGCACTGGTCGGCCAGGGCCGCGGCCCCGTCGGCGTCGCGGCCGGCCCGGTCCCCGATCAGCACCTGGAGCAGGTCGACCGAGTCGCGCAGCGGCAGCAGGTCCAGGTCGAGCCGGACCGCACCGTCCCGGACCACCAGCCCGGCCAGGGTGTCGCGGCTGGTCACCACCACCGCGCAGCCCGAGCTGGCGGGCAGCAGCGGCCGGACCTGCTCCTCGGACCCGGCGTTGTCGAGCACGATCAGCACCTGCCGCCCGGCCAGCAGGCTGCGGTAGCGGGCGGCCCGCTGGTCGGCGTCGGGCGGGATGTCCGGGCCGGGCACGCCCAGTGCGTGCAGGAAGCCGGCCAGCGCGTCGGTGGCCGGGGTGGGCTGGTCGGGGTCGTAGCCGCGCAGGTTCACGTACAGCTGGCCGTCCGGGAACCGGTCCGCGATCTGGTGCGCCCAGCAGATCGCCAGTGCGGTCTTGCCCACCCCGGCCGTCCCGCCGATCGCGCTGATGACCACGGTCCCGGGCGCCTCGGCCCCGGGCCGGTTCAGCAGCTCGGTCAGGGTGGCCAGCTCGCGGGTGCGCCCGGCGAAGTGCCGGGGCCCGGCCGGCAGCTCGCGGGGCACGGCCGGCTGAGCCGCGGCCGTCTCCGGGGCCGCCGCGGGCGCGGGCGTATCGGTACAGGCCACTTCGGGGCGGGCCAGCTCGGGGTCGGCGGCCAGAATCCGCTGGTGCAGGTCACGGAGTTCCGGGCCGGGCTCGGCGCCCAGCTGGTCCACCAGCACCTGGCGCGCCTGGTGGAACGCGGCCAGCGCCTCGGCCGGGCGGCCGCACCGGTACAGGGCCAGCATGAGCTGCCCCCAGAACCGTTCCCGCAGCGGGTGCGCGGCGGCCAGGGACTGCAGCTCGGACACCAGCTGGCCGTGACGGCCCAGCTGCAGGGCGGCCTGGACCCGCCACTCCAGCGCCTGCAGCCGCTGCCACTCCAGCCGCGGCCCCTCATCGCGGAGCAGCACGCTGGACGGAACGTCGGCGAACGGCGTCCCGCGCCACAGGGCCAGCGCCTCGTCCAGCAGCGTGTGCGCCCCGGGCCAGTCGGCCCGGTGCACGGCGGCCCCGCCGGCCTGGCACCGGGCCGCGAACCAGAGCAGGTCGACCTCGTCTTCGGCCGCCTCGATCAGGTACCCGGGGGCCCGGGTCACGATCCGCTGGCCGGCCGCGGGGCCCAGGGACTGCCGGAGCCGCTTCACGTGCGAGCGCAGGGTGCTGACGGCCGCGGCCGGCGGGGCCTCGTCCCACACCGTCTCGGCCAGGGCGCCGGCCGAGACCGGCTGGCCCGCGTGGACCAGCAGGGCGGCCAGCAGCACGCGCGGCCGGGCTCCCGGGACCGGGCGGACCCGCTCTCCGTCGTGGACCGTCAACGGCCCCAGCACCCCGAAGTGCATCACTTCCCCTGACCGTCCACCTGCTCGTGCCACACATCTGCGACGCGAATTCCACCCCCATCACCGAGGCTAACTCCGCAGCATGGCCGGCGATGTCCAACTTGCAGCAGAGGTGATAATCATGAGCGTTCACATCGACTGGGATTGATGCCCGGGAGGGCACATGATGCGGGCGCGCTACCGGGTCCGGGCCGTGGCCAACGCGGTCAATGGGTCCACCGCGGCCGGGGTGCTGGTGGCGCTGGCCGGCCGGGCTGAACTGCGGGGGGCCGGGGACGGGCTGCTGGTGGCGTCGGGGTACCGGCTGCCGGTGCCGGTGGCGCCCGCGTTCTGCCTGGGCAACGTGCTGGTCACGCGCTGGCCGGACCTCCAGTTCCGCGGCGCGACCCGGCTGTTCACCCACGAAGCCCGGCACGCGACCCAGTACGCCTGCTGCGGCGGCCTGCTCATGCTGCCCCTGTACGGCGGCGCGGCGCTGGTGTCGTGGGCGCTGACCGGGGATTTCGGCGCCCGCAACGTGTTCGAGCGCCGGGCCGGACTCGCCGACGGCGGGTACTCCGCGAAGGAGCTCCGGCCCACCTGGCCCCGAGCGCGGCGCGGGTACGCCAAGGCGTGACCTTCAATATGGATATCGGCACCTGGCCTCGCGGACCCTGAGCGGTACGGTGAGCTGGGCGTGGCTCACGCCGAACCCCAGGGGCTGGCTCCCAGCGCCGGCCGATGTTCCGGGGGCAAAGGGTCTGCCGACTCGGGCCGTTCCTCGTCACCTGCTCGCGGCGGGTGCCCAGCTGGGACGGGCCGCCCGTGGCGTGGAGGCAGACGATGACGGCGAACCGCAATCTCAAGCGGCGGATCAGGACCCGGGCGGCCCGGACCGGCGAGTCGTACGCGGCGGCGCGGCACCAGTTGCTGGGGGCGCCCGCGCCCGTAGCCGCGCCGGCGCTTGCTCCGGTCAGCCGGTCGCTGACGGTGGCGGTGGCCCAGGTGCCGCTGCGCCCGGATCCGGGGGACGTCGCCCAGATCGAGGCCAGCGGCGCGGCCGTGCGGGCGCTCATGCGGCAGGCCGCGGCCCGGGGGGCCGGGCTGGTGCTCTTCCCGGAGGGGGCGCTGACCTCGCCGGCCAAGCAGGTCATGTCCAGCACCGGCCCGGACGACATCGGGCCGGCCGACTGGGGCCGGGCCGACTGGGCCGCGCTCGGCCGCGAACTGGAGCAGGTCATGAACCTGGCCGGTGAGCTGGGGATCTGGGTCGTGGCCGGCGGCATTGACCGGCCCGGCGGTGCCGGGCGGCCGGTCAACTGCGTGTTCGTCGTGTCGGACCAGGGGCGGCGGGCCGGCCGCTACGACGAGCGGATGCTGTCGCGGACCAAGGGCCTGTTCATGTACTCCCCCGGGACCAGGCCGTTGGTGTTCACGGCGGGCGGGCTCCGGTTCGGCTGCGCGCTCGGCATGGAGACGCACTACGCCGAGCTGTTCGCGGCCTACGAGGAGCTGGGGGTGGACGCGGTGCTGTTCGCCACCCACGGCAGCCCCGAGAACCCGGGGGTGTTCGCGGTGGAGGCGGCCGGGCACGCGGCCGCCAATTCCTTCTGGGTCGGTTACGCCGGGCCGGCCCAGGACGGGCACCCGCCGGCCGGGCTGCTGACCCCGGAGGGTGACTGGGCCGCCCGCTGCACGACCCACGGCCCCGAACTGGCCGTGGCCGACGTCGTGACCGATCCGGCGTCACCGGCCCGGGCCTGGCGCCGCCTGGCCCGGGCCGCGATCGGGTCTAGGCCAGGGACAGAGCGGCCAGGGCGGCGTTGACGATGGAGCCGGGCAGCAGGTCGTGGAGCTCGTAGAGCTCGGGGACGCTGCCGGACTGGCCGAACTGGTCGACGCCGAGGGGGACGGCGGGGACGCCGAGGGCGGAGCCGAGCCAGGCCATGGCGTGCGAGGCGGCGTCGTGCACGGTGACCACGGGCGCGCGGACCCCGAACGCGGCGCGGAGGGCGCCGGGGACGGACGGGGTGGCGGCGCTGCGGATGCCCTGCCGCAGGGTGCGCTGCCAGGCCGAGTGCAGCCGGTCCAGGGAGGTGATGTCGACCACGTGGGCGGCGATGCCCTCGTCGGCCAGCTCGGCGGCGGCGGCCAGGGTCTCGGGCAGCACCGCACCCGAGGCAGCCAGGTACACCTGCGGCGCTCCGGTCTCGGCCAGTTCGGACGCATCGACCAGGCGGTAGGCGCCGGCCAGCACCTGGCGGCGCAGCACCGGCTCCCCGGTCCGGGCCAGGGCCGCGGCGAACGGGGCCTGGTCCAGCGGGCGGGTGCTGAGCCGGAAGTAGTAGGCGCCATTCTCGGCCGGGACCGCGGTGGTGGTCTGGGCCGGGCCGGCCGCGATCCGGCCCAGGGCGTCACAGACCAGCCAGTCGGTGGCGGTGGCGTAACTGGGCTCGGTGAACGTCACGTTGGGCAGTTCCAGGCCGATCGAGGGGGTGATGGTGGACTGGTGGGCGCCGCCCTCGGGGGCCAGCGTGACCCCGGACGGGGTCCCGGCGATCAGGAACCGGGACCCGGAGTAAACCGAGTAGATGAAGGCGTCCAGGCCGCGGCAGACGAACGGGTCGTAGACCGTGCCGATCGGCAGCAGGGCCTGCCCGGACAGGTCCCAGGCCAGGCCAAGCTGGCCGAGCAGCAGGAACAGGTTCATCTCGGAGATGCCCAGCTCGATGTGCTGGCCGGTCGGCCCCTCGGACCAGCGCAGCACCGGGTCGTCGCGCCAGGACCGGCGCTGCGCGGGAGCGAAGACGCCGACCCGGTTGATGAACCCGGCCAGGTTGGTCGAGGTGGCCACGTCCGGGGCCGACATGACCAGGTACGGGGCCAGGGCTTTATCCCGGGACAGGCTGACCAGGGTGCGGCCGAACACCTCCTGGGTGGAGACCGGCTTGGTGCTGGTGGTCCCGGTCGAGGCGGGCACGGCCACCGGCGCGGCCGGGGTGCGCGGCTCCCGGTGCAGGGTCTCGCGGCGCTGGCTGCACAAGATCCCGGCCGCGGTGGAGGCGTCGAACCGGTCCCACTCGGTGGCCGGGGTCAGGCCCAGCCCGGTCCGGAACTCGCCGATCTGCTGGGTGGTCAGCAGGGCCGAGTGGTTGCGCGGGTTACCCGCGATCGGCAGGCCCCAGCCCTTGACCGTGTAGGCGAACACCACGCTGGGCCGGTCGCGGGCCTCGTCGCAGGCGGCGAACGCGGCCAGCATGCTGGCCAGGTCGTGCCCGCCCAGGTCGGTCACCAGCGGGGCCAGTTCGTCGTCGGGCACGCCGGCCAGGGCGCGGTCCACCCCGGGCGGGGCCCCGTCCAGGAAGCGTTCCCGCAGCTTCTCCCCGGCCAGGCCGAACAGGGACTGGTAGTGCTCGTTGGGCATGTTGTTGATCCAGGCCCGCAGGGCTCCGCCGTAGGCTTGCGCGAACTTGGTTTCCAGGCGGCGGCCGTACTTGGCTTCGACCACGTGCCAGCCCGCCGCTTCGAACTGGCCTCGCCAGTGGGCGATCCGGACCCCGGGCACCACCCGGTCCAGCGACTGGCGGTTGAAGTCCACCACCCACATCACGTTGCCGAGACCGTGGGTGGCCGGGTCGAAGATGGCCTCCCAGACGTTGCCTTCGTCGAGTTCGGCGTCCCCCATCAGGGCCACGAACCGGGACCGGGGCCGGTCGCCGAAGTGCGCGTCCACGTACCGGCGGACCACCGCGGCGAACAGCGGCGCCACCGCGCCCAGGCCGACCGAGCCGGTGGAGAAGTCCACCTCGTCCGGGTCCTTGGTCCGGGACGGGTAGGCCTGCAGGCCGCCGCGGGCCCGCAAGGTGGTCAGGTACTCCCGGTCCAGGTTGCCGAGCAGGTACTGGATGGCGTGGAACACCGGTGACGCGTGCGGCTTCACGCTGACCCGGTCCCGGGCCGACAGGTGCGCGAAGTAGAGCGCGGTCATCGCGGTGACCAGGGAGGCGCTGGAGGCCTGGTGACCGCCGACCTTCACCCCGTCGCCGGTGGTTCGCTCGTGGTTGGCCGCGTCCACCATCCGCACCGCCAGCCACAGGACCCGGCGCTGAATCTCGTCCAGGACATCGAGGTCCACGGCCGTGCTCGCGGTCACGGCGGCGGTATCGGGCAGGGTCACGTCACTCATGGCGGGTGCCCTTCAGCTGGGCGATCCGCGGGGCGGCAAAGGCGGAACCGACCGAAGCGAAGCTGAACATCGAGCCGATGGACAGGGCCGAGAACAGCGAGCCCAGACTGGCCCAGGAACCGATTGACAGCAGGGAGCCCGCGGAGCCGATCGAGAGCACCGAACCGGCCGAGCCGATGGACAAGATTGAGCCGGTGGAGCCGATCGACAAGATCGAGCCGGACGAGCCGATGCTCAGCAGGGAGCCGCCGTTGCCGTGCTGGCCCGCGGCCAGACCTGGGTTCTTCGCCATGAGGGCATTGTGCAACGTGGGCTGGTCCCGGCGAAATGTCGGTGGGGGCTGATAAGACGGTGCCATGACCGATACGGGGATTCGGTACGGTGCCGTGCTGCCCGGCGGGACGGCACCCGCGCAACTGGAACAGGCCGAGCTGGCCGAGCGGGCGGGCTGGGATGGCGTCTTCTCCTGGGAGACCGGCTATGGGGTGGATCCATGGACCCTGCTGGCGGCGATGGCCGCCCGGACCAGCCGGGTGCGGCTGGGGACCATCTTGACCCCGCTGCCGTTCCGCCGCCCGTGGAAGCTGGCCAGCCAGGTGGCCACGCTGGACCAGCTGTCGGGCGGGCGGGCCATCCTGGCCGTCGGGGTGGGCGCGCTCGGCGCTGAGCTGCCCGACACCGGGGAGGAACCGGACCTGAAGACCCGGGCCGCCCGGCTGGACGAGGGCATCGACCTGCTGCAGACCGTGTGGGCCGGCGGCGACCGCTACGAGGGTGAGCACTACCGGTACCGCGCCGGGTCGTTCGGCCTGGCCAGCATGGTGCAGCCGGTGCAGCAGCCCATCCCGATCTGGGTCGCGGCCCGGTGGCCGCGGCCGAAGTCCCTGCGCCGGGCCCTGCGCTGCCAGGGGATCTTGCCCGAATTTATTACCGAAGGTCGCGGACCGGAGCCCGGCGACGTGCGGGCGCTCCGGACCTGGCTTTCCGGGCACGACGCCCCGGCCGGGCTGGACGTGGTGGTCGACGGGGAGACCTCGGCCGACGACCCGGCCGCGGCCGCGGCGCAGGTCCAGGCCTGGGCCGACAGCGGCGCGACCTGGTGGCTGGAGACCCGCTGGGGCATGCCGGACACCCAGGACGACCGGAACCGGCAGATGACCGAGCGGCTGGCGGCCGGCCCGCCGAAGCTCTAGCCGCGCCGGCCGGGAGCGCTCAGGGTCCGGTGCTGTAGGGCCGGGGGTCGCCGCGGAGCCATTCGACCAGGTTGCGCCGGGGCGGACGGGCGGTCAGGTCCCCGACGGCGATCGATCCGGTCACGGTGACGACCAGGGCGGTGGCGGTGAGGCCGTCCTCGTCCCAGGTCGTGTCCACCTTGATCGAGCCGTTGTCGACCGTGAGGTCGTGGGTGTGCACCTCGATGCCGGGCCGGGTGATCAGGGTCAGGCTGCCGCCCCGGATGCGGGCGGCGATGTCGAGGGTGGGTGAGGTGATCTCGGCCTCGGTGAAGTCGAGGATGACGCTGCCGCCGTCGACCTTGACGTCGAGCTCGGACGGCACCGCCCAGTGGCCGTCCCGTTTGGCCTGGTACAGCTCGGACCCGATGTGGTCCCGGTGCGGCGGCGCTTCCGGGCGGGACAGGTCCAGCGGCGGCTCACCGGGCAGGTCGTCGACCAGGGTGGCCAGATCGCCCAGGGTGCGGGCCGACAGGGCGGCCTCGGTCCGCTCGTCCAGCTCGTCGGGGTCCAGGCGGCCGACCGCGCCCGCGTCGCGGAGCATACCGACGATGGCGGCCCGGTCCTCGTGCGAGGCCCGCACCGTCGGGGCCAGCCGCTCACCGCCCTCGGCCCCCTCTCGGCCCTCTGCGCCAGAATGTGCCACGGGACGAATTTAGTGGTGGACGAGAGGAGACGCGGAGTGGGGCTGGAGATCAAACGGCTGCACCTGTCCACGGTGACACCGCCCGGGACGCAGGCGCAATGGCCGGTGCACGGGTTCGTGGTCACCTATCCCGGCGGGGCGGCCCTGGTGGACACCGGGGTCGGCGGCCCACAGGGCCTGCAGGACGACTGGCGGGCGGTCAACGTGGCCGCGGCCGACGCGCTGGCCGGGCTGGACATGAGCCCGGCCGACATCAGCCTGGTCATCAACACCCACCTGCACTTCGACCACTGCGGGCAGAACGCGGTGTTC
>DASXJM010000674.1:0-8617 GCA_036497405.1 Streptosporangiaceae bacterium
GTCGCCATTCGGGCCGATCGTGATGCCGTGCGGGTTGACGAATTCGCCGTGTCCCCAGGAGTCGAGGAAATTGCCGTCCCGGTCGAATATCGCCACCGGGTCGGTGCCCCGGTTGAAGATGATGATGCGATCATTTGAATCGACCGCAACCGAGTTGGCGCCCGCACCGAAAGAAATACCGTGCGGGACCTTGGCCCAGCGCGTTACGGGCTCGTACTCGGAAACCTTGGGAGCGCTCGGCATTGAGTGTCAGTACCTTTCCGGCAGAGCGGCTAGAGGACGACCTTGGGTTCGGGCAGGCCGGTGGCGCCCACGTTGACCCGGAACATGCCGCCCGCCAGCGGGTCGGCCGCGAGCTCTTCCTTGCTCGGGTAGTTGTTGGTCATCGTGACCACGTACAGCTGGTCGAGATCCGGGCCGCCGAAGCAGACCATGGCGGGCCGCCGGGTCGGCGACTTGATGATGCGGTCGAGTGAGCCGTCCGGCCGGAACTTGGCGATGGTTTCCTGGCGGGGCAGGGCGATCCAGTAGTTGTTCTCGGTGTCGACCGCCGCGCCATCCAGGGTGACTCCGCTGGGCACGGTGCAGAACGCCCGCCGGTTGGTGGCCTTGGCCGTGTCCAGGTCATAGTCGAAGGCCAGCACCGACTGGCTCGGGTCATCGGCCAGGTAGAGCACGGTGGAGTCGGCGTTGAAGGCGATGCCGTTGGCGATGGTCATCTTGTCCACGCCGAAGTTGAGTTCGCCGTTCTCCACGTACCAGAAGTTCGACACCCCATCCGGCCGGGGTCCTTCCAGGGATTTCAGCGGCATGTTGCCAACCCAGAAGCGCCCGCGGGCGTCGGCCCGGCCGTCGTTGAACCGGAATCGCACCGGGTCGTATGGGGGGTCGATCAGCTTGTCCAGCTGGCCACGGCCGAAGTCCAGCCGGTAGATCCCCGACTGCAGCGCGACCATGGCCGCGGCCTGGCCCTGGATCAGGCCGTAACAGCCGATGGTCTCGTTGACGCTCCAGGTGTCGGTCTGTCCGCTGTCGACATTGGTCCGGTTGAGCAGGCCGTTGTAGACATCGATCCAGTACATGCTGTTTTCCTCGCCCGACCAGACCGGCACTTCGCCGATGGTGGGCTTGGATTCCAGAACGCATTCCCAGGGCAGTTCCTCGGGAGCCAGATCCAGATCCGTCTTCACGAAATCGGTCTCCTCATCGATAACCGAACGGCTGAATGGGTAATCGGATCTAATATTTCGTATATTTTATTATCGAAGGTAGTGTTATTGGCCCTTTGGCAAAATGCTTCGGGGCCGGTTTCCGGAAGCCCGGTCGCCCGGCTGGCCGGGCGCCAGCCGGGCGAGTCCAGGGTTAAGCGGTGCCGGCCAGGATGCCGGTGTTCTGCTTGAGCGGGATGCCGTAGAACCGGCTGGCGTTCTCGCCCAGGATCCGGCGGCGCTGCTCGATCGGCAGCGACTGCGGCACCGACTCGTACGGGGAGTCGAAGTCCCAGTGCGGATAGTCCGAGGAGTACATGAGGTGGTCCGGGCCGAAGGTGTCCTCGAACTGGCCGAGCAGGACCGTGAACTCCTCCATCGGGTCCGGCTCTTCCATCGGCTGGGTCGCGAAGTAGAAGTGCTCGCGGAAGTACTCCGACGGCGCCCGCTTCAGGTGCGGCACCTCGTCCTTGAGCATGTTCCAGGACGAGTCCAGGCGCCAGGCGAACGGCGCCGCCCAGGCCCAGGACTGCTCGATCAGGGCGATGTTGAGGCCGGGGAACTGCTCGAAGACGCCCTCGTAGATGAAGCTGCTCACCAGCGGGAAGTTCCGCATCGGGAAACCGCAGTGCCACTCGAAGTAGTAGTTGATGCCCCCGGACGGGGTCATCCGCCGGCCCGGCGCGGTGTGGAAGACCAGCGGCATGCCGTAGTGCTGCATGGCCTCGAACACCGGCCAGTACTTCGGATTGCCGATCGGGTACTCGGTCCGGGCCTCGAGCACCACCGACGGGAACCGGTCCCCGTACTCGCCGGACTTGACCCGCTCGATCTCCTTCACCGACTCCTGCGGGTGCTCGATCGGCACGTGCATGGCCACGTTGAAGCGCGGGTCGGCCTTGATCCAGACTTCGCGGTGGGCGTCGTTGAAGGCCCGGGTCAGCTCCATCGTGAGCTGGGTGGGAAAGTTGTTGCCGCCGTGGGTCAGCGAGATGCCGTAGGCGTTGGAGAGCACCGCGGCGCTCATGTCGTACTCGTCGAGCAGTTGCTTACGGGTGAAGTCCGGCAGCACGGCCGGCCGTCCGCTGGGGTCGATGGAGTCCAGCCGGTGGGTGAACTCGCGCTGGGGCGGGATGCCCCGCTCGGTCGCCATGTGCCGGATGCCGATCGTCTGCAGATACTCCCGCCAGCGCGGCGAGACGTGTTCCAGCAGCTGTTCGTCGGTAACGCCGAGTGACTGGTGCACGTCCGTGTCGATAATGGGGATTCTCGCGGTGTCCGTCTGGTCGCCGCGCCGCAGGTCGTTCCGGATGAGCGTGTTTGCCACGGGTACCTCCGCGCCCCCCGCAGGGAGCTGGCCACAGATCGCGGTACGCACCAGGTCAGGGCACAGCACCTCGGCCGTCCCGCGATTTCTTATATTTTATATAACGTACGTGCGGGGCAATCCGCAAGGCCTCCCCTTAACCCGCTGGCAACTCTCCGGAAACCAGGCCCCACCCCGCGCCCGGCCTGCGGAACTCCGGTCCGCGGGCCGCCGATCCGGCCCGGAACCCCCCAACCCGAGGCACCACACGAGCCCCGCTTCGGTGCGGGTGGTACCGCATCGAACGCGCGTTGATGCGATAAGAGCCGTCACGAATGCGCGATTGATGCGGTTGGCGCCAGGCCGGGAGCCGGAGCGGTAACAGGGTGCGCCGTGGTGCGGGCGGCGCCGGCGGATCCGCGGCTGGCCCAGGAGCGCCATCGCGTCGCGCAGCGGGCCAGCCCATTGCCGGGCCGACAATCAAGTATTATATATTATATGAGATGATCACTGGCAGATGACGGCTGGTGACCGGCGGTCTCTGGCCCGGCAGAGGGGAGCACGCTGTGTTCAGCACGCGGAGACCATGGACCGGCCTCGGCCATCCCCGGCCAGCCCGGGCGGGAGGCGCACGGTGACCAGTCCGATGCTCGGCCATGTTCCGATCTTGCCGCCGCGGCTGGGGGCGGCGCCGTACCGGGCCAGCCAGGAGCTGCTGGCGCACTTCCGGGAGTGTTCGGCGTGTGACGTCACCGACGCGGTCGGGCGGCTCTACAGCATGGACGCCGGGATCCGGCCGCTCTATACGCCGATGAAGCGGGCGGTGGGGATCGCGCTGACGGCCAAGGCGATCCCCGGGGACAACCTGGCCATTCATACCGCGCTGGGGCTGGCCCAGGAGGATGACTTCCTGGCCGTGGACTGGCGCGGCAACACCGAAAGCTGCGGGTCCGGCGTGCTCTCGCTCATCGACCCGATGCGCCGCGGGCTGCGTGGGGTCGTGGTGGACGGCTCGTGGCGCGACGTGGACGACATCCAGGCCCTGGAATTCCCGGTCTTCGGCCGGGGCATCGCCCCCTTCTCACCGCTCAAGGAGGACCTGGGCGAGGTCAACGTGCCGGTCGCCTGCGGCGGCGTGGTGGTCGAGCCGGGCGACATCATCGTGGCCGACGAAGGCGGGGTGGCCGTGGTCCCGCTGCGGCACGCCGAGCAGGTGGCGGCGGCGGTGGAGAAGTTCGTGGTCCGCACCTCCTACGAGCAGTACCCGCTGGACGAACTGCGCCAGGGCGCGGATGCGCGCCGGGAAGACCTGCGCAAGCTGTTCGAGCAGCAGGGCGGCTTGATCGTCGGTGACCAGACCAAGGGGACGGGCGAATGATCAAGGGTTTCGACTACCGGCTGCTGGCTCCGGAGCGGCTGATCAGCGTGGCCGACTACCGTCGGGTCGCCCGGCGGCGACTGCCCCGCATGGTGTGGAACTACGTCGACGGCGGCGCCGATGACCTGCAGGCCCTGCGGGACAACCGGAACGCGTTCAGCCGGTGGTCCTTCCGGCCCCGCGCGCTGACCGGGGCGACCAGCCCGAAGACCAGCCGCCAGATCGCCGGCACCGACCTGCGGATCCCGATCCTGCTCTCCCCCACCGGGTTCACCGGGCTGTCCCACTGGCGCGGCGACCTGGCCGCGGCCCGGGCCGCGGAGCGCCACGGGACCCGCTACACGTTGAGCACGGCGTCGTCCTGGTCGATCGAAGAGGTCTTCGGGTCGTCGCCGGTCGACCATTTCTTCCAGATCTACCCCCGCACCGGCGGGGCCACCGCCGAGCTGATGGACCGGGCCTGGCGGGCGCGCTGCCGGGTCGCGTTCGTGACCGTCGACGTTCCGGTCGTGGGCAACCGGGAGGGCGAGCGCAAGAGCGGCATGGGGCGGCCCCCGACGCTGACGCCGGCCCGGGCCCTGAACATGGCCACCCGGCCCCGCTGGACCTACGACGTGCTGCGCTACGGCCGGATCGGCGGCCGCAACCTGGTCGAGCAGGGTGGGCTGGCGGCGGCCCTGGAGTCGGTTGACGTCCAGGCTCGTGAGTTCATGCAGGCCTCCCTGAACTGGGACGACGTGGCCTGGATCCGGGACAACTGGCACGGCAAGCTGTACCTGAAGGGCATCTTGCGGGCCGACGACGCCGTGCACGCGGCCGATCTCGGATTCGACGGGGTGGTGGTGTCCAACCACGGCGGCCGGCAGCTCGAGTACGCCCAGGCGACGCTGGACGCGCTGGTGGACATCGCGGCCGCGGCCGGGGACCGGATGGAGATCCTGCTCGACGGCGGGGTCCGGCGCGGCACCGATGTGATCAAGGCGCTCTGCCTGGGGGCCGACGCGGTCATGATCGGGCGGCCTTACATCTACGGGCTGGCGGTCAGCGGCGAGAAGGGGGCCACCGCCGTGCTGGACATCCTGGTCGAGGAGCTGGAGCGGACCCTGCTGCTGCTCGGCGTGGGAGATGTCGACGAACTGAGCCCGGACCTGCTGGTCCGCCGGGGTGAGGTCGGCGCCAAGAACCTGCTCAGTGACTCTGCGGAGCCTGCTCGATGGTGAGCCGGAAGCGGTCGTAGCCGGCCGCCTGGCGCTGGGCGCAGATCGGGCAGGGGCCGTCGCGGTGGGCGGCGACGTCGGCGCTGAACTCGCGGAACACCGACGCGGCCAGGTTGGCCGACCCGTCCAGGTAGGCGCAGGCGCCCCGGCCCCGCAGTGACTGCGACCAGCCGGTCAGGCGATCGACGTCCTGGTCGGTGACCTGGCCCCGGCTCAGCCGCTCCAGCACCTTGGCCATGGCGCCGGTGCCCCGGATACAGGGGCCGCACTGGCGGGCGTTGTTGCGCTCGAAGTAGGCCATCAGGTCGGCGGCGATCGCGATCGGGCACTCGTCCGGGGCGATGACCCAGATCGCCCCGCAGCCCAGCCCGGTTCCCCGGGCCTTGGTGGCCGGATACGACAGCGGCAGGTCGAGGACGTCGGGCCCGATGAGCCCGGCGAAGTAGCCGCCCATCAGCGCGCCCCGCGGCTCGCCCGTGAACCCGCCCACCTGGTCGGCCACCTCGCGCAGGGTCATGCCCAGCGGCACCTCGTACAGGCCCGGGGCTGGGCAGGCCCCGGACAGGCTGAGCAGGAAGGTGCCCGGGCACTGCCGGTCCCGGCTCGGCTGGACGTAGGCGTCCACCCCCCGGACGTCGATCGCGGGCAAGTTGGCCAGCGTCTCGACATTCGATATCAAAGTTGGCCGCTGACCGACGCCGGACTCGAACGGGCGTGGTGGCTTGTCCACCGGCAGTGCGGGGCCGCCGTTGATCGCCCGGACCACGGCGGTTTCCTCGCCGCCCACGTAGGACGGCTCGATCCGCACCACCTCGACCGGGAGCGGCACGTCGCCCAGCTCGGCCAGAGCGTGCCGGACGCTGGCGGCGGCGTCCGGGTCGGACAGGTAGACGTAGGCGCGCTCGGCGCCGACCGCCCCGGCCGCCCGGAACAGTCCGTCCAGCACCAGGTGGGGGCGGATCCGCAGCAGCCAGCGGTCCTTGACGCTGAGCGGCTCGCCTTCCTCGCCGTTGGCCACCACGTAGCGCGGGCCCCCGGCGTCGCGGACCGAGCGCAGCTTGACCCCGAGGGGGAACGCCGCTCCGCCCCGGCCGGCCAGGCTGGCCTGCTCGGCCTTCTCGATCAGCTTGCCCGGCTCGTCGCCGGGCCGGTAGCCACCCCGGGCCGTGTAAGCGGTCAGATCCTCGCGCTGGAAGGGGGCGGGGATCAGCAGCCGGGTCTGCTCGCCGGCCAGGGACCGGAGGTCGACCTCGCGCTCGGGCCAGTAGGGCACGTGCGGGGCCGGGGCCGGGTCCAGACCCGGGGACCGCAGGTGCCGGTCAACGGCACCTCCGGCCCCCTCGGGTACCCCGGCCGCCCCGGCCGTGGGTTCGGTGCTGGTCAAGTCGCCGCCCAGTCAGGAGTTCTTGGGCAGGATCCGGGCCGGGTTGACCACCATGATCTGGTTGATGGTCTCGTCGCTGATGCCGCGGCTCTTCAGCGCGGGCAGCACCCGGTCGGACACGTTGAAGTGGTTCCAGTGCGGCTCCAGATAGGCCCGGTGGCTGGGCTCGCTGTTGACGCTGAAGAAGGCCGCGTCGTGGGACAGGGTCAGCCGGTCCGCGTACCCCTGCTCGCACAGCTTGGCCACGGTGTCGATGCGCTGCTCGTCCGGGAGCATGGATTCGATGCCGAAGCGGTCCATGCCGATGGTGGACCCGTTGTCCATGAGTTCCTTGAGGTAATCGAGGTCGGTGCTGTCCCCGGAGTGGCCGATCACGACCCGCTCCAGGTTGACCCCTTCTTTCTTGAAGAACTCCTGCTGCAGCTGCCCGGTCTGGAAGGCCACGTTGGTGTGGGTGCTGATCGGCACGCCGGTGGCCAGCTGGGTCCGGGCCGCGGCCCGCAGCACCTGGGCCACGTCATCGGTGATGCCGTCCTTGTCGGTGACCACCTTGATGATCGCGGCCTTGACCCCGGTGTCCCCGATCCCGGTCTCGACGTCCTTGCGGAACATCTGCTCCAGCGGCTCCGGGCCGTCGATGCGCAGGCCCGGGCCGTGCTGGTGGAAGTAGGCGGGCAGGTCCTTGGCCGTGTAGTAGCCGGTGGCCACCACCACGTTGATCCGGACGTCACCGACCAGCTGCTGGATGCGCGGGATGTTCCGGCCCAGGCCGAGCACGGTCAGGTCGACCAGGGTGTGGATGCCCTTGTCCCAGAGTTCCTCGAGCCCGTCGTGAGCGGTCTTCATGATCGCGGCTTCGTCCCACTCGGGGCTGGGATAGTCCTGCTCGAGTTCCGGGTTCTTCACGAACAGGTGCTCGTGCATCAGCGTGGCCCCGAGCTGGCTGGCCTCGACCGGACCGCGGACAGTTTCGACCTGGCTCATCGATGGATCCCTTTCGCAACGGTGGGAGCGGGTTAGCGGGTCAGTTCCTGGCGCAGCTCGGCGGCCTGGTCGAGTCCGGCCTGGATGAAACCGGTGTCGCTGCCGACCGACACCATGCCGAAGCCGAGCCCGCTCATCTCGCCGGGGCGGCCGCTGATGGCCGCGACCCGGTGGGCGGCCCGGCAGGCGGCCACCACACGCTTGATCGCCTCGGCGTGCTCGCCGTCCTGCAGCCCGACCTTCGGCTTCAGGCCCATGCTCACACCCAGATCGGCGGGCCCGATGTACACGCCGTCCACGCCGGGGGTGGCCACGATCTCCTCGACGTCCTTGACCGCCTCCCGGGTCTCGATCATGACGAAACACAGGACCTGGGGGTTGACCGCGGCCGGGTCGCTGCCCAGCCCGAACCGGGCCCGGATCGGCCCCCAGCTGCGCACCCCGTCAGGTGGGTAGCGGCAGCCCTGAACCGCGCGGCGGGCGTCCTCGGCCGAGTTGACCATGGGGACGATGACCCCCTCGGCCCCGGCGTCGAGGACCTGGCCGATCAGCCCGGGGTCGTTGCGCAGCACCCGCACCAGCGGGGTGACCGGGCTGCCGGCGATGGCCCGGAGCTGGTTGATCAGCGTGTCGAGTGAGGTCAGGCCGTGCTGCTGGTCAAAGTAGACGTAGTCCAGACTGGAGTGGGCGCACAGCTCGACGGCGTGCGCATTGCCCAGAGTGAACGAGATCCCGAGTGCGGTCTCCCCCGCGGCGATGCGGCGTTTCAGCGCAGTCGGTTCCGCCATTTAGCAGCCCTTTCACCCGGTCAGCCCGCTCACCCGGCCATGCTGCCGCCCGATCGCGGGCCACTCAGCGCCCGATCGTGCAACAAATATAATATAACATATTGTCTTTGCCGGGCCGGGAAGCCGCCCGCCAGGCGGCCCTGACCTGAGGGGCGGGCCACTGGGCGGTGCCAGTGGCCGGGCTGGCCGCCGCGGCCGGGCTGGCCACCGTCATCGCGCTGGCCGCGCGGGCGGCCGCGAGCGGACAATAGAGGCATGACCGCGACCGTCAGCGCTGAAGACTTCCGCTTGATCCGGGACCAGGTCCGCGACTTCGTCCGGACCAAGGTGGTGCCGCGTGAGCAGGAGATCG
>DASXJM010000675.1:0-12122 GCA_036497405.1 Streptosporangiaceae bacterium
GCGCCCCGCCCACCCCTTCCGTAGCAGGCAATCCCTACCGGAATAACCTGATTAGCGTTTTAGTCTTAGGTATAGCTGGACTTCGAGGGACGGGAGCACGCCCTGAGCACCACCGCACCGACCCAGAACCTCATCGTGTCCGTGGCCCTCGACGGTGCCGGCTGGCATCCCGCCGCCTGGCGCGAACCCCGGGCCCGCCCGTCCGAGCTGCTGACCGGCCGTTACTGGGCCGACCTGGCCGCCGAAGCCGAACGCGGCCTGCTTGACTTCCTCACCATCGAAGACGCCCTGAGCCTGCAGTCCAGCCGGTTCCGGTCCCCGGACGACCGCACGGACCAGGTGCGCGGACGGCTGGACTCGGTGCTGATCGCGGCCCGGGTTGCGCCGCTGACCCGCCACGTGGGGCTGGTCCCGACCGTGATCGTGACCCACACCGAGCCGTTCCACGCCTCCAAGGCCATCGCCACCCTGGATTACGTGAGCACCGGCCGGGCCGGGGTCCGGGTGCGGGTGTCGGCCGCCCCGCACGAGGCCGCGCACTTCGGCCGGCGCAGCTTCCCCCAGCTCAGCCTGCGCGACTACGACAACCCGGCCGCCCGCGAGCTGATCGGCGGGCTGTTCGACGAGGCCGCCGACTACGTCGAGGTGATGCGCCGGCTGTGGGACAGCTGGGAAGACGACGCCGAGATCCGCGACGTGACCACCGGCCGGTTCGTCGACCGGGGCAAGCTGCACTACATCGACTTCGAGGGCGAGCACTTCAGCGTCAAGGGCCCGTCGATCGCCCCCCGGCCGCCGCAAGGCCAGCCGGTGGTCAGTGCGCTGGGCCACCGCAGCGTGCCCTACGGCCTGATCGGCCGGTCGGCTGACGTCGGCTACGTGACCCCGCACGACCGGGACCAGGCCGCCGCGATCCTGGCCGAGATCCGGGCCGCGCAGGCCGCGGCCGGACGCGCCGACGAGGCACTACCGGTGCTGGCCGATCTGGTGGTGTTCCTGGGCCCGGACGCCGCCGCGGCCCAGGGCCGCCGGGACCGGCTGGACGAGGTGGCCGGCCGGGAGTACACCAGCGATGCCCAGATCTTCGCGGGCACGGCCAGCCAGCTGGCCGACCTGATGCTGGACTGGCGCGGGGCCGGGCTGGCCGGGTTCCGGCTGCGCCCGGCAGTCATCCCCGACGATCTTGAGGCCATCACCCGGGACCTGGTGCCCGAGTTGCAGCGGCGCGGGGTGTTCCGCACCGCTTATGGGGCCAGCACGCTGCGCGGCCTGCTCGGCTTCGACCGCCCCGCCAACCGCTACGCCACCGCCGGACCCGCCGCCGGGAGGAACTGATGCCCAAGCAGATTCACCTCGCCGCCCACTTCCCGGGCGTGAACAACACCACGGTCTGGAGCGACCCGCGGTCCGGCAGCCACATTGAGTTCAGCTCGTTCGCCCACCTGGCCCAGACCGCCGAGCGGGCCAAGTTCGACTTCTTGTTCCTGGCCGAGGGGCTGCGCCTGCGCGAGCAGGGCGGCCAGATCTACGACCTGGACGTGGTCGGCCGTCCGGACACGTTCACCGTGCTGGCCGCGCTGGCCGCGGTCACCGACCGGCTGGGCCTGGCCGGCACGATCAACTCCACCTTCAACGAGCCCTACGAGGTGGCCCGGCAGTTCGCCAGCCTGGATCACCTGTCCGGCGGCCGCGCCGCCTGGAACGTGGTCACCTCGTGGGACGCGTTCACCGGCGAGAACTTCCGCCGCGGCGGCTTCCTGCCCCAGGAGGACCGGTACGAGCGGGCCAAGACGTTCATGCAAACCACCTGGGAGCTGTTCGACTCCTGGCGCGGCGACGAGATCGTGGCTGACCAGGAGTCGGGGGTGTTCCTGGCCGAGCCGGACCCGGGCCGGTTCGGGCATCACGACCGGCATTTCGATATCGAAGGCCAGTTCAGCGTGCCCCGCAGCCCGCAGGGCCGGCCGGTCATCTTCCAGGCCGGCGACTCCGATGAGGGCCGCGAGTTCGCCGCCGCCAGTGCCGACGCCATCTTCAGCCGCCACGGCACGCTGGCGGAGGGGCAGAAGTTCTACGCCGACGTCAAGGGGCGCCTGGCCAAGTACGGGCGGACCCCGGACCAGCTGAAAATTCTGCCCGCGGCCACGTTCGTGCTCGGCGACACCGACGCCGACGCTCGGGAGATCGCCCGCGAGGTCCGGTACCAGCAGGTCAGCGGGCAGACGGCGATCATGTTCGCCGAGCAGCTGTGGAACCGCGACCTGTCCGGCTACGACCCGGACGGACCCCTCCCCGAGGTGGACCCGCGGCCGGGGGAGAACACCGTCGCCCGCGGCCGGGCCAGCGTGCGGATGCACCGTGATCCGCTGGCCGTCGCGGCTCAGTGGCGGGCGGTGGCCGCCGAGAAGAACCTGTCCCTGCGCGAGGTGGTCATCGAGGTCACCGGGCGGCAGACGTTCGTCGGCTCGGCCGCCACCGTCGCCGATGAGATCAACCACCTGGTCCAGGCCGACGCCAGCGACGGGTTCATCCTGGTCCCGCACATCACGCCGGGCGGGCTGGACGAGTTCGCCGACTCGGTGGTCCCGCTGCTGCAGGAACGCGGGGTGTTCCGCACCGAGTACGAGGGGGCCACCTTGCGGTCGCATCTGGGCCTGGAACCGCTGCCGGCCGGCCAGGCCAGCGGCCCGGCCAGCGGCAAGGCGGTGGCCTCATGAGCCACACTCCGCTGGCCGTCCTCGACCTGGTGCCGATCAGCACCGGGTCCTCGGCGCCCGAAGCGCTGCGCAACAGCATGGATCTGGCCCGGCAGGCCGAACAGCTCGGCTACACCCGGTACTGGTTCGCCGAGCATCACCTCAACCCGGGCGTGGCCGGCACGTCGCCCGCCGTGGTGCTGGCCCTGACCGCCGGGGCCACGTCCACCATCCGGATCGGCTCGGGCGCCGTGCAGATGGGGCACCGGACCGCGCTGTCCACGGTCGAGGAGTTCGGCCTCATCGATGCCCTGTATCCGGGCCGGCTGGACCTCGGCCTGGGCCGGTCCGGCGGCCGGCCCCCGGGCGGCACGTCCAGCAAACCAGCCCCCGACGAGGCCTACCGCACCGGCAACGGGCTTCTCATCCCCAAGCGGCCCTCCCTGGCCCACCTGTTCAAATCGCCCCGCTTCGCCATGCAGAAGAAGCTGCTCCAGCTGCCCGAGGCCAAGTCGCAGGACTACACCGAGCAGGTCGGCGACGTGCTGGCCCTGCTGGGCGGCACCTATCGCACCGAAGACGGCGTCGAGGCGCACATCGTCCCCGGCGAGGGCGCCGATCTGCAGGTGTGGATCCTGGGCAGCAGCGGCGGCGAGAGCGCCCAGGTGGCCGGGGCCAACGGGCTCCGGTTCGCGGCCAACTACCACGTCAGCCCCGCCACCGTGCTGGAGGCGGCCGACGGCTACCGGGCCGCGTTCGTGCCCAGCGACGACCTGGCTCAGCCTTACGTGAGCGTGTCCGCCGACGTGGTCGTGGCCGGCACCGAAGCCGCCGCCCGCGAGCTGGCCGCCGGTTACGGCGCCTGGGTGCGCAGCATCCGCACCGGCGCGGGCGCGATCCAGTTCCCGACCCCGGCCCAGGCCCGCGAGTACCGCTGGACCGACGAGGACCGGGCCCTGGTCACCGACCGGGTCGACACCCAGTTCACCGGCACCGCCAAGCAGGTCGCCGACCAGCTCGAGCAACTCCAGGAAGCCACCGGCGCCGACGAGCTGATCATCACCACCATCACCCACGACCACGCCGACCGGGTCCGCTCCTACCGCCTCCTGGCCGAGGAGTGGTCCCGCCGCTAGGAGCCGCGGGATTCGGCGCCGGAAGGATCACGCCGCGATGTATGCCCGCGCCCTGTTCGGGTAGGCGCTGCACATCCACAACCCTCCGGTGAGCCTTTTCCCGCCGGCGGAGCCACCGGCCAAACGTTGTGGGGGACTTTGACCGGCTGCTTACCAATGAGAGAAGGCCGAGATGACCAGTGAGGGAACCCCCGCCGGTCCCGAGCGGACCGGCGGCACGCGGTACGGGTCCGGTACCGAGCAAGCCGGCCGTGATGAGCCGGCCGAAGACGCCAGGCAGAAGCGCAGCGGCCGACGGCCCGAGGGGCCGCCGCATGCCCGCAAAGGATCGATGTTCCAGACGGCGAAGCGCACCCTGACCGAGTTCAAGGAAGACAATCTCACCGACGTGGCCGCCGCGCTGACCTATTACGCGGTGCTGTCGATTTTTCCCGCGCTGGCCGCGATGATCGCCCTGGTGGGCCTGGTCGGCAACCCGCAGACGATCACCAAGGAGCTGACCAGCCTCGTCAGCTCGATCGGCCCGGCGTCCGCGGCGCAGACGTTCAAGGAGCCGATCGCGAGCCTGGCTCATGGCAGCGGTGCCACCGGCATCCTGCTGATCGTCGGTGTGGCCACGGCGCTGTGGACGGCTTCCGGGTACGTGGGCGCCTTCATGCGCGCCTCCAACACCATCTACGAGGTCGAGGAAGGCCGCTCCTTCATCAAGCTACGCCCGCTACAGATGCTCGTCACCCTTATCCTGGTGGTGCTCCTGGCCCTCGTTCTGGTGGCGGTCGTCGTGACCGGGCCGATAGCCAGCAAGGTCGGATCCGCCATCGGTGTCGGCTCGGCCGCGGTGACCGCCTGGGACATCGCCAAATGGCCGGTCCTGCTCGTCGTCGTCGTCTTCATGATCGCCGTGCTGTACTACGCCGCGCCGAATGCCCGGCTCCGCGGCCTTAAATCGATCATGCCCGGCGCCGCGCTGGCCGTCGTCATCTTCCTGATCGCGTCGGCCGCCTTCGCCTACTACGTCGCCAACTTCGGCTCTTACAACAAGACCTACGGCACGCTGGGCGCTGTCGTCGGCCTGCTCGTCTGGCTGTGGATCACCAACGTCGCCATCCTGCTCGGTGCTGAGATCAACGCCGAGCGTGAGCGAAGCCGTCAGCTGAAGGAAGGAACTCCCGGTGCCGAGCGCGAACTGCAACTCGACGAACGCTCAGCGCCCAAACGGAAAAAGCGGTCACGCACTGTCTGACGTGGTCAGGTCACCGAACGCGGTGGCGATCCGTTCCGGCCGGCCGATTCCGCGGCCCTAGGCGCCGCGGGACTCGGCGACCCGGCGCATCCAGTAGCGGAACCAGTCGGCGCCGAACGGTACATACACGCGCACCGGCACGCCCCGGCTCACCAGGTCCGCGAGCACGTCGGGGCGGACCCCGAGCAGGTGTTCCACCGGGCGCGGGCCCAGGGCCAGCAGCAGGGCCTCGCGCAGCACGCCGTCGTGGGTGGCCAGCGCGAACGGTACGTCGTGCTCGGCCAGCCAGTGCCCGTAGCGCAGGAAGGCCAGGTCGGTGGGTTCCCCGTAGGGCAGGGCCACCTCGGCCGGCTCGACGTAGGCACCCTTGACCAGCCGGACGTGCACCCCCGCCGTGGCCAGTCGTTCCAGGTCGGACGGGGTGCGGTGGTAGTTCGCCTGCACCGTGGCCCCGAGCCGGGCGCCCAGCCTCTCCCCGGTCGGCCCGCGCCCGGCCACGGTCTCGACGCAGGTCAGGATGGCTTCAGCCCGCCCGTGGTCCTCGGCGCCGACCTGCAGGCGGCGGCCGTCCGGCAGCGCGCCCGCGATCGCGGCCAGCCGGTCGGCGCACCCACCCGGGTCGGTGTCCAGGGCCAGGTGGCTCAGGTCCACCGCCAGCCAGGTGCTTTCCGGTAGGCCGCTCAGCTCACCGGCCAGGGCCAGGTAACCGGCGGTGACGCGGTCGGCCTCGGCCGGGTCCCGGACCAGCTCGCCGAACAGGTCCAGGCTGGCCGCGACGCCGTCCCCGGCCAGGTCCCGGGCCCGCTGGACCGCGGCCGCCGCGTCGGACCCGGCCACGTAGCGGGACGCCGCCCGCCAGGCCAGCCGTTCCCCGCTGGGGGCGCGGCGCACGGCCCGCTCCAGCCGTTCGCTGGTGGCCAGCCGGAACAAGATCGCGCGATCCAACGCCATGATCGCCATCCTGGCCGGCCCGGGCCCGACGCGTAAGGGCGGGTGTCAGGGCCCCCATCTCAGGCGGCGGCGGCCGGCTCGCTGGGAGCCAGCAGGGGCGAGGACACCATGAAGTCGGCGCTGGCCCGGTTGCAGGCCACCGGGACGTTCCACACCACCGCCACCCGCAGCAGGGCCTTGACGTCGGGGTCGTGCGGGTGCGGCGCGAGCGGGTCCCACAGGAAGACCATCAGGTCGACCAGGCCCTCGGCGATCCGGGCGCCGATCTGCTGGTCGCCCCCCAGTGGGCCGCTGAGCAGGCAGGTCACGGACAGGCCGAGCTCGTCGGTCAGCAGGCGGCCGGTGGTGGCGGTGGCGACCAGTTCGTGCCGGGCCAGCGTGGCCCGGTTGTAGGCCGCCCATTCGAGCATGTCCTGTTTGCGGTTGTCGTGGGCGACCAGGGCGATGCGCCGGACGCCTGGCGATGAAGCCGTCACGGGGACTCCCTTCGGTCCGTCGGCGACACGGCGCTCCCAGGCCGGGAGCACCAGCCCCAGGCTGCCTGGCAATAACCGATGCGTCCAATGATATTTTTCGACGTTATCAATGACAGGTAATCATGAGTCATCCCCAGGGCGGAACCGGGTGGGCACGTTCTCACTGGTCACGAGGCCCGTCTCCGCCGTCAGCTCGTCGATCACGCCGAACGCGGTCGCGATGCGTTCCGGCCGGTCGATGACGCTCGTCACCGCGGGCACGTGCCGGGTCAGCTGGAGCAGCCGGTCTCCGTGCGGGGCATGGTCGCCGTGGAAACCCCAGATCCCCAGCTGCGTGGTCGCCCCGGCCAGCCCGGCCGAGCGCAGCCGCCGGACGATGGCCCGGTGGATGGGCTGACCGCCGGCCCGGGCCGCCTCCGACGTGTACACCATCAGCTTCTGCCAGCGCGGGGCGCCGTCCCCGGCCGTGGACCCGGCCGCCGGCGGGCCCAGCAGCTGGCCGTCGCGCTTGCAGACGACCACCTTCTCCACCGTGACCAGCGGCCGGGCCAGCAGCCCGCCCAGTTCCGGCAGCACCCGGGTGATCCGGCTCTCGGCCCCGACCGCGATGACCATCATCGGCACCTCGGCGTTGCGGCTGAAGAACAGCGCCCGCTCCCGGCGGCCGTGCGCGGTCCCGTCTACCCCGAGCAGCGCGGTGGCCCCGTCGATGCCGCGCCGGTGCAGCAGGTCGCACACGGCCACGAAGGCCGGCACCCGGTACACCCGCTCCTGCCGTCCCAGGTAGATGGTGACCTTGGCCGCCCCGCCGTTGCCCTCGGCCGCGTGGGCGTCCAGGTCGCCGGTCAGCAGCCGGGCCCGTTCCAGCGTGACCAGCCCGGATCCGGTCAGCCGGACCGCCTCCGGGGTCAGGGCCTCGATCCGCGCCCGCTCGTCGACCGCGATCGCGGTCAGCGGCAGGTCCTCGGACAGGCTCAGCGACCGGTCGGTGCGCAGCCGGTGCTTGAGGCCGAACCCCTCGGCCCCGCGCAGCAGGATGCTCGCGGCCACCTCCTGCCGCCCGTACAGCCCGGCCAGCGCGTCGGCCACGAACTGGTCCCTTGCGCCGCCGGCCCGCTGCCGCTCGCCGAAGTAACTGGTCAGCTTCAGGCCATCGGTGATCACAGCTGCCCCCCGATCCAGTTGCCGAGCGCGGCCGCGGCCACCCCGAGGACCAGGCTGACCACGACGTTGGCGCTGGCCCGGCCCAGTTCGCGGTCTTCGGCCAGCCGTTCGGTCTCGAACATCCAGGTCGAGAACGTGGTGTAGGAGCCGACCGCGGCCGTGCCCGCCAGCAGAGCCTGGTCCCGGCTCAGGGCCAGCCCGGTCAGGAAACCCAGGATCACCGCCCCGGACAGGTTGATGACCAGCGTGCCGAACGGGAAGTTCCGCCCGGACCGGGACGCCACCCACCGGTCGGCCAGGAATCGCAGCACCGAACCGGCGCCGCCGATGACCACCACGCCCGCCCAGAGCCAGCTGCTCATGCGCGCACCCGGACCCGGCGGACGATGGCGGTGGCCAGGTAGATGGCGGCGTACCCGGCGGCGATGCTGGCCGCCGCGTAGGCCAGGGCCAGGCCCCAGACGTGGGCCTCGATCATCTTCAGGATCTCCACCTGCATGGTGGAAAACGTGGACAGGCCGCCGCACAGCCCGGTGCCCAGCAGCGGGCGCCGGTAGCTGGACAGCGGCAGCCGCTCCTGCAGGCGGGTCACGAAGTACCCGAGCAGGAACGCGGCCACGATGTTGACGGTGAACGTCGGCCAGGGCCAAGCCGTGGCCGGATGCGGGAACGCCTCGGCCAGCGCGGCCCGCGCCAGCGTCCCCAGCGCCCCGCCCGCGAAGATCGCGCCGATCTCACGCGCGTCAGACAATGCTCGACCCCCTCCACTTCTCGCTCGCGGAAGAAGCCATCAGCCGCACCGGCGGCGGTTCGGGAGCCCGTCCAGCTGACATGGCCTCCACGTCAGGGCATCATCTGACCCGGCCCAGGTTAGTAGATGCCCCGCTGACGTGGCTGACCCTTACAGGATCGGCTTGCCGCCGGTCACCGCGATCCGGGCCCCGGAGATGTAGCTGGCCTCGTCCGACGCCAGCAGGACGTAGGCCGGGGCCACCTCGGCGGGCTGACCGGGCCGGCCCATCGGAACCTGCTGGCCGAAGCTCTTCACCTGATCCTCCGGCATGGTGGACGGGATGAGCGGCGTCCAGATCGGACCTGGGGCCACGCTGTTGGCCCGGATGCCCTTCCCGGCCAGCAACCCGGCCAGCGCGGCCGACATGTTGGCGATGCCGCCCTTGGTGACGTCGTACGCCAGCAGCTGGGGTACCGGGGTGTCGGAGTTGACCGAGGTGGTGCCGATGATCGACCCGCCTTCCGGCATGTGCGGCACGGCCGCCTTGACCAGGAAGAAGTACGCGCTGAGGTTGGTGGCCACCGTGTGGTTCCATTCCTCGTCGGTGATGTCCTCGATCGTTTCGTGGGTGGCCTGGAACGCCGCGTTGCTGACCAGCACGTCGATCCGGCCGAACTCCTGCACGGCCCGGTCCACCACCTGGCGGCAGTGGACCGCGTCGGCCAGATCCCCGGGCACCAGCACGGCCCTACGTCCGGCCCGCTCGACCCACTTGGCGGTCTCCTGGGCGTCCTCGTCCTCGTTCAGGTAACTGATCAGCACGTCCGCGCCCTCGCGGGCGAACGCGATGGCCACGGCCCGCCCGATCCCGCTGTCGGCCCCGGTGATGATCGTCTTCTTGCCCTCGAGCCGGCCGCAACCGCGGTAGCTCTCCTCGCCGTGATCGGGCTTCGGGTCCATCTCCCCGGTGCGACCGGGTACATCCTGCTGCTGCGGTGGCTGGCTCATGTTTTCTCCCCTGGCTCGACGTGCGGACCGCCGCCCGCTACCCAGCGGCCCGGCACTCATGCCCGCTCATGTGCACCTGGTCAGACGAAGCGTGCGGGACGAGAATGCGACCGTGACGATGTGCGAAACCCTGGCCGTGGCCGCGGCGAACTGGCCCGGCCGCCCGGCTTACTCCGGCCGCCCGGGACCGGCCGGCGACTGGTCCACGATCACCTGGCGCGAGGTGCGCGAGCGGGCCCTGGAGCTGGCCGCCGGGTTCGCCGCCCTCGGGCTCCGGCCCGGCGAGCGGGTGGCGCTGATGCTGCCCAACCGGCTGGAGCACGTGCTGGCCGACCTGGGCGCGGTGCACGCCGGGGGAGTGCCGGTCACCTTCTATCCCACCCTGTCCGCCGAGCAGGTCGCCTACCAGGCCGCCGACTGCGACGCGCGGATCGCGGTCCTCGACGGTGCCACCGAGCTGGCCCGCTGGCAGCCGGTGCTGGCCCAGCTGCCGGCCCTGAAGCACGTGATCGTGCGGGACGCCAGCGTCTGCCCGCCCGGCGAGCCCTTCCGGACCTGGGCTGACTTCGCGATGCTGGGTGCTCAGCAGTGGCCTGCTCAGCAGATAGATATCGAAGGTCGCGTGGCCGGCGTCCGGCGCAGCGATCCGGTCACCCTGCTGTACACCTCCGGGACGACCGGCACCCCCAAGGGCGTGATCATCACCCACGCGAACGTGGTCGCCGAGCAGGCCGCCGTCCAGGCCGTGGGCAACGCCCGCCCGCACACCCGGTGGGTGTCCTACCTGCCGCTGGCCCACATCGCCGAGCGCATGTTCACCCTGTACCTGGCGGCCGACAACGGCTGGCACGTGCACTTCTGCCCGGACGCGGCCACCGGGCTGGTGCCCGCGATCGTGGCCGTCCGGCCCACCGCGTTCTTCGGGGTGCCCCGGGTGTGGGAGAAGCTCCAGGCCGGGATCGGGGCCCGGCTGGCCGCCGAGACCGACCCGGACCGGCGCGCCGCCGTGGCCGCGGCCATGGACACCGGCCTGCGCTACGTGCGCAGCCGTCAGTACGGCCAGCAGACCCCGGACGACCTGGCCGCGGCGTTCGACCAGGCCGAGGCGGCCGTGCTGCGGCCGATCCGCTCCCTGCTCGGCCTGGGCGACGCCGAACTGGTCATGAGCGCGGCCGCGCCGCTGCCGCCCGAGGTGGGCACGTTCTTCGCCGGGCTGGGCCTGCGCATCATGGACGTGTACGGGATGACCGAGACCAGCGGCGCGTTCACGGCCAACAACGACGGCGAATTCCGGCTCGGTACGGTGGGCCGCCCGCTGCCCGGCACCGAAATGCGCCTGGCCGCCGACGGCGAGATCATCACCCGTGGCCCGCTGAACACCCCCGGCTACCTGAACCTGCCCGACCGCACCGCCGACCTGCTCGACGCCGACGGCTGGCTGCACACCGGCGACATCGGCACCGTCGACGAGGACGGCTTCCTGTCCGTGGTCGACCGTAAGAAGGAGCTGATCATCACGGCCGGCGGCGAGAACGTCCCGCCCGCCATGGTGGAGAACCTCCTGGTCGCGCACGCCCTGATCGGCCAGGCCCTGGCTTACGGCGACCGCCGCCCCTACCTGGTCGCCCTGCTCACCCTGGACGCCGAGATGGCCGCCGCCTGGGCCCGGGCCCAGGGCCTGCCCCCGGCCAGTCTCACCGAACTCACCGAGCACCCCGCCCTCCTGGCCGAGGTCGGCGCGGCAGTGGCCGCCGCCAACCAGCGCCTGGCCCGCGTCCAGCAGATCAAGGCCTGGCGCCTGCTCCCCACCGAATGGACCGCCGACAGCGAAGAGCTGACCCCCACCCTCAAGCTCAAGCGCCGCATCATCCACGCCAAGTACGCCGACACCATCGACACCCTCTACACCGCGCGCCAGCCCTGACACGATGGGAGCCATGTCCTTTCTCGTCGGCCCGGATGAGGGCTATCAGCTCGGCGGCCCTTTCGAGGTGGTCGTCCGGGTCCGCTCCGAGCAGACCAACGGCGTCATGGCCGTGCTCGAGGAGACCATCCCGCCGGGGGAGCTCATCACCCCGCACACCCACCAGAACGACGTCTGGGTTCACGTCCTCACCGGTGAGATCGGTGTCCTGGTTGGCGAGGAGACGTCCCTGGCCGGCCCCGGCGCCTGGGCGCTCAAGCCCCGCGGCATCCTGCACACCATGTGGAACTCCGAAGCCACCCCCGCCCGCATCATCGAGGTGCTGACTCCCGGCGGGAGCGAACGATGGTTCGAGGAGATCGCCACCCTCGACCCCGACGATCAGGACGCCTTCCGGGCCTCCTGCCAACGTCACGGCATCGAGTTCTTCCCCGACTCTCCCTGGCAGCAGGAGCTTCAGACTCGCTACGGGCTCTGACCTCCCGGTCCGGAACGGCCGGGCGTCAGCCCGCGGACGCCGTCGCGAAGTGCTCGGTCAGCAGGGCCGCGACCCGGTCCGGGGCCCGTTCGGGCAGCCAGTGCGAGGCACCGTCCAGTTCCATGAACCGGTAGGGCCCGGTGACGTACTGCCCGCACCGCTCGGCGGCGGCGCGGGAGACGAACTGGTCGCGGTTGCCCCAGACGAACACGGTCGGCACCGAGGTCGGGCCGGCCGGCTCGCGCAGGCTGAACGGCATGGCCCGGTACCAGTTGAGCGGGCCGCGCAGCCCGCCCGGATCCTGGGCCCGGGC
>DASXJM010000676.1:0-20772 GCA_036497405.1 Streptosporangiaceae bacterium
CCCAGGGCGGCCAGTACCGCCAGGGCCAGCCACGACCTCCCGTGCTGGCGGAGCTGAGCACGCAGCAGCAGACCAACGGCGCGCACGGGCATCCTCCCCCGGTCCGGCTTGTGATGATCAGCGTCGCCTGATCGCCCGGGCCAGGCAAGGTGGTCAGCCACCAGGATCCGGTCGTGGTAGCACCCCTCGGCCGACCGGACGGCGAATTAGCCTGTGGGCATGTACGTGATCGAGGTGCCGTACCACCTGGACGAGGCCCAGCCCGAGGCGGGCCTGCCGCTCGCGGCCAACGAGACGGTGCGGGTGCCGCTGGTGCCGGACGCCGAGGTGTGGGACTCGCTGGGCACGTTGTTCGAGGCGGTGTCGCGGGCCGTGTCCCGGGCTGTTTCGGCCGGCCAGGTGCCGGTGGTGGTGTCGGCCGACTGCAGCACCGCGCTGGGCACGGTGGCCGGGTTGCAGCGGGCGGAGCTGAACCCGGCCGTGGTGTGGTTCGACGCGCACGGGGACGTGCAGACGCTGGAGACCTCGGCGTCCGGGTACCTGGGCGGGCTGCCGGTGCGGATGCTGACCGGCTACCGGCCCGAACTGCTGACCGGCCGGCTCGGGCTCCGGCCGGTCCCGGAGCACCGGATCGTGCTGGCCGGAGCCCGGGACCTGGACCCGCCCGAGGTCACCTACCTGGAGCGGGCCCGCATCCAGTGCTGGGAGGCGGGACGGCTGACGGCCGAGGTGCTGCCCAGTGGGCCGCTGTACGTCCACCTCGACCTCGACGTGCTCGACCCAGCCGAGGTGGGCGGCCTGCAGTTCCCGGTGGCGGGCGGGCTCCAGCTGACCCAGCTGGCCGGCGCGCTGCGGATGCGACCCGGCCCGGGCCGGGTCGCCGCGGTCGGGGTCGCCTGCACCTGGCGCCCGGGACCCGGAGCCGGGCTGCGGCATCCGGAGGTGCTGACCGAAGCGCTGCAAACGCTGACGGAATAGGGCAATCTCGCGACCGCGATCGGCCGTACCCTGGGGGCGCCCGGCGTCGCCTGGAACCGCCGGGTATCGCGATAGGAGCGGCAATGGAGCCCCTCAGACCGGACGATCCGCCCGTCGTGGGTTCCTTCCGGCTGCGCGCCCGGCTCGGGGCGGGCGGCATGGGCCGGGTCTACCTGGCCGCGTCGCCGGCCGGGCGCGCGGTGGCGATCAAGGTGATCCATCCGGAACTGGCCCACGACGAGACGTTCCGGTCCCGGTTCCGGCGCGAGGTCGCGGCGGCCCGCCAGGTCAGCGGGGCCTACACGGCGCCGGTGGTCGCGGCCGGGCTGGACGGCGACCCGCTCTGGCTGGCCACGGCGTTCGTGGCCGGCCCGTCGCTGGCGGCCGCGGTCGAGACGCGCGGGGCGTTCCCGGAGCCGTCGCTGTGGCGGCTGGCGGCCGGGCTGATCGAGGCCCTGGGCGCGGTCCACGCGGCCGGGCTCATCCACCGGGACCTCAAGCCGGCCAACGTGCTGCTGGCCGAGGACGGGCCGCGGCTGATCGACTTCGGCATCGCCCGGGCCCTGGACGGCACCGCGATCACCGCCGCCGGCCACATCGTCGGCACGCCCGCGTTCATGTCCCCCGAGCAGGCCGAAGACCGGTTCACCGGGCCCGCCAGCGACGTGTTCTCACTCGGCAGCGTGCTGGCCTACACCGCGTCAGGCCGGTCCCCGTTCGGGACCGACCGGGCCGCCACCATCTTGTACCGGGTGGTGCACGCCGAGCCGGCCCTGGACGGCGTCCCGGCCGGCCCGCGCGAGCTGATCCGCCGCTGCCTGGCCAAAGATCCGGCCGACCGGCCGTCTCTGGCCGACCTGACCGCGGCGGTGGCCGTCCACTGGACCCCGGCCGGGGACGGCCCGCTGGGGCCGTTCTGGCCGGAAACCCTGGACGGGCTGGTCCGCGCGCACGCCGCCGAGGTCGCGGCCGCGGCCGGGACGGGCCCGTCCGCGACCGGAGCCGGCCGAAGCAACCTTCGATCAAATCCATCCCCGCCCGCGACGGATGAACGGCCGAGCGGTGCGCGACCGGCTACGGCGGGAATCGATACCGTCACCGCGTTCCCGGGCGCGGCGGCGGGGCCGGGGCCGGGTCCGGCGGCGCCGGAGCGGCCCGCGCCCGAACGGCCTGCCCCGGCCGGGCCGAATTCGGGTCGGCCAGACTCAGGGCCGGCCCGGCGGCCGGTGCTGCTGGCGCTGGCCGGGCTGGTAGCGGTCGGGGCCGGGGCCGGCGCCTGGGAACTCGGCCACAGCGGCGGAACGGCCACGGCGCCCCCGGCCGGGAACAACGGCACGCCCAGTCCGGCCGGGACCAGGACCGCATCGAGCACCGCGGCGCCGGTGGTCCGGACGGCCAGCAAGCTGTGGCTGAAGTCGCTGGGTAAGGACAAGGTGGCCAGTCCGGCCGTGGCCGGCGGGGTGGTCTACACGGGCGCGACCAGCGGCCTGTTCTACGCGCGGGACGCCGCCACCGGCAACCCGCGCTGGCACTACGACGTGGGCGGGGTCACGGCCGACCCGGTGCTGGCGGGCGGGTCGGTGTACGTGCTGGGCGGCGTCGGGAACCTGTACGCGTTCAGCACCAGCGGCAGCCTGCGCTGGAAGTACGCGCCGTTCGGCGGCACCGTGTACGGGTTCATCGTGGCCGGCGGGATGGTCTACGCGGCCGGGGGCCAGACGGTGTACGCGCTGCAGCCGTCCAACGGCGGTGTGGCCTGGCACTTCACCACCAGCAACACGATCAACACCGGGCTGGCGGCGGCGGGCGGGACCGTGTACGCGGCCAACAACGACAACCTCGTGTACGCGATCCGGTCCGGGAACCAGGTGTGGCAGAAGACCGTGGGCCAGGCCGGCGAAAACCTGTTCGGCGCCCAGCTGGCGGTGGGTGACGGCGACCTGTTCACCGGGGCCAGCGACGGCAACGTGTACGCGCTGCAGGCGGCGGGCGGCGCCCCGAGCTGGAAGTTCCCCACCAGCAACGCGGTCCGCGGCGGCCCGGTGGTGACCGGCGGCGTGGTCTACGCGGGCGGCAGCGACGGCAACGTGTACGCGGCCGGGGTCGCGGACGGACACCAGCGGTGGAAGTTCGAGACCAGGAACGAGGTCGTGGGGGCGCCGGTGGTGAGCAATTCGGTGGTGTACGTGGCCGACGCCAGCGGCGACATCTACGCGCTGCGAGCCTCCGACCGCCGGCTGCTGTGGCAGTACGCGACCGGTAAGTCGGTGCAGACCTCGCTGGCGGTGGCCGGGAACGTGGTCTACGCCGGGGACACCGACGGAGGGCTGTGGGCGGTCCGGGCCCCGGCCTAGCCGGGGAGGGCATTATGAAAGGTATAAAGGCCGGGGAGGCGCACCGCTTCTACGAAGAGGACGAAGACCCACGCGAGGTGTTCGCCGTCTTTGACGCGGCTGAGAAGGGACGTACCGCACCCCCAGAACCACTACCGGCAGCGCGGCGCCCAACGGCGTGGGCGGATCGGCTTCGCCATGACATCGCGATGGCTCTACGCCGCGCCGCGAACGTCATCGACTCCACCCACGCCCGGGCCAGGTAGACCGCCGGCCAGCCGGTCGGGGGCGGGTTCGTGGAGGCGGAGGCCGGCCAGGGCGCAGAGGGCGGGGACCGCGGTCAGGGCGGCGACGGCGGTGGTCAGGGTGGAGTGGTCGGCGATGAGGGCGATCAGCGGGGAGGCGACGCCGCCGAGGCTGACGGCCAGGCCGAGGGTGACGCCGCTGGCGGTGCCGACCCGGCCGGGCAGGTAGTCCTGGCCCAGGGTGACGTGCAGCGAGAACGGGACGTAGAGGGCCAGGGCGCTGGCCACGATGCCCGCGAACATGGCCGGGCCGGGCAGCAGCCAGATGCCGGCCAGAGCCGGGACGGACAGGAAGTAGGCGACGCGGACGGTGCGGACCCGGCCCCAGCGGGCGGCCAGGCGGCCGCCGAGCAGAGTGCCCAGAGCCCCGGCTCCGTAGAAGGTGATGAGCGCGGCCTCGCCGGCCGTGGTGCCGGTGTGCAGGCGCTGCTCGGTCAGCAGGGCCAGGAACGTGCCCAGGCCGAAGGTGACGATCGAGCGGCCGACCACCACCACGGTCAAGGTGGCGAACCCGGGCCAGTCGCTGGCGGGCCCGGCCGTGCCGCTGGCCCGGGCCGCGGGCGGACGGCGGGCCCAGGGCGCGCGGCGCAGGGCCAGCAGCGTGATCAACCCGCAGGCCAGGGCGGGGACGACCAGGGGCAGGGTGCCGGCCACGCCCAGCGCGCCGAGCACCACCCCGACGATGACCGGGCCGAGGGCGAAGCCGACGTTGCCGCCCATGGAGAACAGGCTCATGCCCACGTGGGAGCCGCGCGCGGCCAGCCGGGCCAGCCGGGCCGACTCCGGGTGGTAGGCGGCGACCCCGACCCCGGACAGCGCGATGGCCAGCCAGGTCAGCCAGTAGGAGCGGCTGAGCCCGGACAGGCCGATGCCGGCCCCGGCCACGCTCATGCCCAGCGGGACCAGCCAGGGGGCCCGGCGGTAGTCGGTCAGCAGGCCGAACAGGGGCTGGACGACCGAGGACAGCACGGTGGCGGCCACGGTGATCCCGCTGGCGGCCGCGTAGTCCCAGTGCCGGGTGGCCACGAAGAACGGGATCAGCGCCGGGACCGCGCCCTGGTACAGATCGTCGACCGCGTGGCCCGCGCTGAGCAGCCAGGTGGCGGGCGACTGGGGGGTCATGGACGTCATCGTGCCCGGCCGAGGGCACGGCCGCCCACCGGTACTGTGACAGCTGATGCCGGAAAGTCGCCAACCTCGCCAGGTCGCCCCGGCCAGCCGCCGCCGGTTGCTGGCCGGGGAGGCGATCGAACCGCACTTCCACGATCAGGCCCAGCTGGTCTACCCGGCGCACGGGCTACTGGGGGTGACCACCAGCCGGGGCACCTGGATGGCGCCACCGAACCGCGCGGTGTGGATCCCAGCCGGGGCCGAGCACCAGCACCGCGCCTACGGGACCACGGACTTTCGCGGGCTGCTGTTCCCGGCCGAGCTGACCCGCGGGCTGGCCCGGGGACCGCGGGATCAGCCCACGGTGGTGGCCGTGTCCGGGCTGTTGCGGGAGCTGATCCTGACCCTGACCTCGACCGGAGCGGCTTCGATCGGGGCGGACGGGGCGCGGGCGGACGGGGCGCGGCGGCGGCTGGAGCGGGTGACCCTGGATCAGCTGCGGGAGTCCAGCGAGCAGCCGCTGCACCTGCCCGAACCAGGCGACGACCGGCTGCGGGCGGTGACCGCGCTGCTGCGCCAGGACCCGGGGAACCCGGCCACGCTGGCCGAGCTGGGGCGGCGGGCCGGAGCCAGCGCGCGGACGCTCAGCCGGCTGTTCGACCAGGAGCTGGCCATGAGTTTCCACCGGTGGCGGACCCAGTTGCGCATCCATCACGCGCTGGTCCTGCTGGCCGCCGGGACCAGCGTCACCGACACCTCGATCGAGTGCGGGTGGTCCAACCCGAGTTCGTTCATCGAGGCGTTCGCCCGGGCGGTCGGGACGACGCCGGGGCGGTATCAGGCCGCGCTGGAACGCGAGCGGCGCGGACCTGATCCGCGTGGGGCTGATTTGCGTGGCGGAGCTTGACGGGACGGGCCCGTGGGCAGAGCCTTCCGGAGGGAGAGGGGACCGATGACGATGATGCTCATGCGGCGGATGGTGCTGCTGGCCGCGGTGCTGGTAGCCACGGCCGGGATCGCGGCCGGAGTACTGGCCGGAGGGCTGGCCGGGCCGGCCCGGGCCAGCGACACCGGGGGTGCGCGGCCGGGGGTGGTGGCGGTCCCGGCCGCCACCGACAGCCAGGCGCCGGGCAGCCCGTCGCCAACCGCGGCCCCGACCACGGCCGCCCCGGCCTCCAGTGCTCCCGCTGCCCCGTCCAGCGCGGCGGCCAGCGCCTCGCCCTCGTCGACGTCGGCCACGCCGTCACCGACCGGATCCTCGGGCTCGTCGGGACCGTTCTCGCTGGTGTGGCTGTGGATCGCCCTGGCCGTGATCGCCGCCATCGCGCTGATCGTGGCGATCAGCCAGGTCGGCCGGGGCCGGGCCGACCGTAAGCGGGCCTGGCGGACCCGGGCCGCTGACGCCTACGCCCGCGGGACGTCCCTGACCCAGTCGGTGCAGGGCGCCAGCCAGGCCAGCCAGTACCGCGACCCGTCGGCCGGGGCCCGCTGGGGTGACGTGCAGCGCCGGGCCGAAGACCTGACCCGGGCGCTGCAGTCCCTGCGCGAAATCGCTCCCACCACCTACGACCGGGCCCGGGTGGACGACGTGCTGAACACGCTGGCCCAGGTGCAGTCGGCCTCCCAGGCCGGCGACCCGTCGGCCGCGAACCGGCTGCAGGCCCGGATCCGCGATTTCGAGGATTCGCTGCAGGCCCTGCGCAACCCGGAACGCGACTGACCCGAGTCGTCAGCGGCGAGCCCGCGCGATGACCTCTTCCTCGGTAAGCGGACTACTCGGGTGGTAAGTCAGGCACATCGACGTCCGAATCTGCCGAAAGGCTTGACCCTCGGTGGCCAGATAGAACTGGCCTGCAGGTAGGCGGCTGATATCTGAGACGTCGCCGCCCTTGGCCTTGGCCAGCTCGCGGGCCGCGTCAATCTGGGTCGGCGCGTTGAGCAGGCCGAAGAACTGCGTGGTGGCATTACCTGCGACCTGATTGTGCAGACCCCTCGGCGACTGGGTAGCGAACAGCAGACCGAGCCCGTATTTGCGCGCCTGCGAGGCGAGCAGCAGGGTGCTCTGGGTCGAGATCGTCGAACGCCCGGACGGGGCCAGCGTCTGAGCCTCGTCCATGACCAGCAATCCGCCCAGCGGCCGGTCGTGGGCGGGATGCTTCTTGATCCAGGAGAAAAGCGCCATCTGGAGTTGATTGACGAAGCCCAGCTTCTGCTCGTCGCTGGTCAGTCCGACCATGCTGATGACCGAGACCCGGGCGCGTTTGCCGAGTGTGGGGGTCAGCAATAGTCCTGGATCGGCGGCCTGAGCAGCGCCACCGAACAGTGGATCGGTGACCCGGACCGCGCCGAGGCGGTCAGCCAGGTCAGCGGCGGTCACCGCCGACCGGTTCAACCTGCTGACACCGGCGGGCAAAGCCGTGAGCAGATCGATGAAGGCGTCGAGATCGCTTTCGCCCTGTTGCCCGAAATAGCGCAGTGCCTCGGTGAGAACGGCCTTTTCGTGAATGGACTTGGCCGTCGGGCGGTCAGCTTTGATCCTGGGTGCGAGCGCATCAACCGCCGAATCCACCGCGGCCTGGAATTCGTCCTCATCGTCGAGGACGTCGGCGAACGCGGGCAACGGCTGAAAGGTCAGCGGTCGGCCACCCTGCCGCCGGGGTGTCCAGGCCACCACGTCCGTGTGTTCCAGATACTCCCCGGCCCGGGCCGCATCATCGGCGGACCAGGAGTCCGGCGGCTCGGGCCAGGCGTCGCCCAGCCGGGCCAGGTCGTTGTTGGGGTCGAGCACGATAGACGAGACCCCCTGCAGGGCACATTCCTCGATGATGCGGCGGAGCAGGACGGTCTTGCCGGAGCCGCTGCCCGCGAACACGGCCGCGTGCCGCCGGAGCGACGCCAGATCGAGCCTGGCTGGAGTCTGCCCCCGCACTGCCGTGCCGACAAAGACGCCAGGCTCGCCACCAGCTTCGGACCGGGCCGGAACCGGTGACTCGCGCGGGGGTGTAGCTGAGAGTTGGGCCGCCGCGGGCGCGGTGCGCAGGGCCCGTTCGAGGAGGGCGGCGCCGTGTGCAGGCTGCCGGGCCATGAGCCAGGCGTTCAAGCTCGGGTGCCGGTCCTTGAGCAGTTGCTCCAAGGCGGCGAAAACTTGCAGGTCGTCGGCGGTGACGGCAAGAGCAACGCCGCCCTTGGCGCTGAAATCGTCGGTTTCCCGGTCTGATGTCGGCCCACTGGGCCACCGGGTGTTGCGCAGAACGAACAGCTGCTTGGCCGGATAGCCCTCGTCCAGTCCGGAGCGGCTGACCGCCGTCCGCAGACGATTGAGGACCGCCTTGGCGCTGTCGGCGCTGATGGCGCGGAAGGCCCACTTGCGCTGACGCTCGGTGCGATCGTCCACGATCAGCATCAGCCACGCGTGCAGGGCGGGCTTACGGCCCGGTAGCGACTCCAGCGTGAACTCCTGGGCGTCGTCGCGTTCCCGGATCCAGGCCTCCAGCCCGGCGGCCAGCAGACCGGGCATGACCTCGTCCTCCGTCCTGGGGTCGAAGGCCGCTGCCACATCGGCCTCGGCGCGCAGTTTGCCGAATTCGGCGTCGAGCTGAGCCAGGTCGGCTTGGCCGGCCAGGTCAATCACGGTCTGGCTCGGCTGTACCGCACCGGCCGCGACCGCCTGAGCTGCCGATGATTCGTCCAGGCTCTCCAGCTCGATGACCGTCCGCTGCCGTAGGCACCGGTTGATATGGCCCTCGATACGCCGAAGGAGCTGTCGGGCGGTGTAGTTGGGTGCACCCTCGAAGGCACCGGGGCGGATCGGCCAAGTCGGATAGGGCGGCGTGAAGCCAACCGTGCCGAACTCGAGAGCGAAGCGTTTGGCGATCATGGTGGCGGCGATATTCGCGCTCGGCAGGTTCTGCAGCGGAACCGTCTGGCGGAAGCGGTCGGTCACAGTGTCGACCGCATTGCGCTCGATGTAGCTCCAGCTTTCCGGCAGGCAGGACAGAATCGTCAGCGTCCGGTGAGTCGCGTCACGCAGGTTCATCAGGCCGCTGGCCACCTGTGAAACTTGGCGCTCGGTGGCGTCGTCGTCGTCCGGATCCTTGCCGATCTCATCGATCAGCGCATCGATCTGGTCGACGGCCACCACTGTGGGACCCGACAACGCGAGCAGGTTGGAAAGCTCAGAGATCATGAACGACCGGCGCTTCGGCTTGGACCGGATACCCCAATGCCGGCGCACCTCAAGATCGATGTCGCCGTTGGTCAGGAAGAAATACCCGATGTCTTGGTGCTCTGGCTCGGGTGAAGCCAGCAGAGTGAGCGCCCTTGCCGTGTCCTGGCAGGTCATGCCGACCTTGCGGTCCAGCCGCCGGAGGGCGTTGATGAACAGATTGAGATCAGCGGGCGAGGGCGTGGTCCGGCCCAGCACCGCATCCCGCACCGTCCCGTCCACTCCCGCGCGGCGGGTCAGATCGGCCAGCAGCGCTTCGAGCTGATTCAGGCTGCCATCGCTGTGTGGTTGGAGCCGATCAACGAAGGCATCAACCACCTCGTCCCAGAAATTCTCCTGCGACTCGATCTTGACCAGGAAAAAGTAACCGCCCAGCTGCTGAACCTGCTGCCGGGTCCAGCCAAGCAGGTGAGTCTTGCCCACGCCGCGCTGGCCCTGGATGGCGATACCGATCGGGCTCGACGCTGGGATGACCCGGGCTTCTTCGATACCGCGGCGGATCATCGCCGTCGTCTCCGCGTGCAGACCCTCCACGTGGTAAGGCGAAGGCAGCCATACGTCTTCCAGGGACCGGGTCCAGTTGAACGTCAGCGCGGCCAACGCATTCAATTCCGCGGTAGCCGTTTCTTCTGGGCCCATTTCATCCGATCTCATTGCGGCCTGACCGAGAGCATGTGCTTTTCCTCTCCCCCTAGGCGCAACGCCGAGGCACGGTCGTTCGCCGTCAGCGCTCGCTGATTGGATTGCGGAATCAGGTTGATCCGCTGATCCCGGTACAACTGACCCAGCGCCGCATCAGTGTCCGCCCGGGATACGTCAGCCAGTCGCTCTCGCAGCGCCGAAAGCTTGACGAACTCACCGGGCTTGGCGGCGAGGGCCGCGTACGCAGCCAGGATCGCCGCTCCGGCGTCACGGGCGGTCCCGGATTGCTGATCGCCGTCCGCAGACTGTTTGGCGTACCGCAGATTGAAGATGTCCGCCAGCCGCTGATCGGTTCCCTGCAGGTAGCGGCCGAATTGATTGAAGACTGCGTACAGGGCGCGCTCCATGCTGCTGGGGTTGGGGCCCGGCCCGGCGGAAAGCTCGTCGGCGCACCACCGCCAGCCAGCGTCGGTCAATTCGTGCACGAAGGCGCGATCAGGCCGGGTGCTCTCAACCAGCTTGAGATCGTTCAGCTTCCGGCGTTCTTTGCCGTCGAGCCGGAACCCGAATCGCTCTTCTAGCTCAGGATTGGACATCTCACGCGCCTCGGCGAGCAGCGTGAACAGGACAGCTCTCTCCTTGACGGAAAGCTCTTCGGAACGCATGTCAGGCCCTTCTCTGGTAGCTGTCGTAAGCGCATGGTCATGTCGGCCGGTTAATGGTCACTCCAGAACTTCAAATTCATCTCGGCCCACGACCAGATCAGTCCGGCCCTGCTGCGCGGAGATCTCACCGCTGACCCGGATGCGCTGCTGACCTTGGTGTGCAGAAATGGCCTGGTCATAGAGCCGCTGGCTGCCGAGGCGAACCCACATTGACCGGGTGTCTTCGGCGCCGCTGATGGTGTTCACGGTCCCCCGGATCCTTACTCGCCAGCGGTCGGTACCCTGCATCTCGTCGTGCAAGCTCTCGACCACGCCGGTCAGGGTGGCGGTTCCGGCCCTACTGCGCCGCCCGAGGTGCGCTCCGCCGGCCCGAATCAATCGGCCTTTCCCCTCGGCGAACCGCACTGTGCCCGCTGCCGGGTGATCAGGCAGGCCCCGCGCCCACCGAAAGGTGACGTCAAACGGTTGCCGATACCGGCGGCCAGCGAGCTGGCTGAGCGCATCACACAATTGCGGGGTAACTCCGGCAGCAGTCGCGCGTTCGAAGGGAGTCAGGTCCTCGTCGGTGGCTGCCGTCACTGCGTCATGCACCGAGGTGATCACCTGATGAAGCTGACGGGCGATCTCGCGGCCCAGCAAGGAGCGTTCGGCTGGCGCACCATCCGTGGGTAGTTCCTCGGTCCGCGCCGGGAGCCGCAAGGTGAAAACGTAGCTCCCAGCTCGGGTGGGCCCCAGCCTCACCTGGCGCAGGATGTCCCTGACCGTGTGCGGTGGCTCCACATTCGGCGGCGACGTGCCGGCGATGACGGCCTGAGCTGAAGTCGCGACCAGGTCGCGGATGCCGTGCAGGCTACGGACTCCGGAATCCAGGGGTATATATCCGTCCGGCAGGCCTTCCGGCACGGCCCGGTAGAGCTGGATGTCGTCGAAGGGAGTGACGATGTCCCCGGCGATCTCGTCCGATGGCCGCTGCTCCACCTGGGCGAGTACACCCAGGATTTCGCGCAGCCTCAGGCCGGTATCGGCCAGGTCGTCACGGGGCGGGACCAGAACCTCATAACCGTCGGCGTGGGCCCAGATCGTGGCTTGGCGCCAGGTCCGCGGCTCCTGCCGCCATCCGCTATCCGAGAGATAACTCCGCACATCCTGAATGCTGGGAAGCGCGATCACCGCGTGCTCTCCGCCGATTCAAGTTCAGCGTTCAGTAAACCCCGCAGGGTCCGAACGGTTAGGACGTTCCCTAGGGGCACACGCACGAGACGTCGGTGGTCGGTACGGGGATTTTCGGTCGGTTCTTCATCTCGAAGCGAGAGAAAATATCCCTGGTAACGCAGGAGCATGCCGTCGGTGAGAATCTCCGAATAAATTTCTCGATCCGGCGGAACGGTGACTAGGAAGAGATAGCGTGGAACGGTGTAAGCTGCCCCGGCCAGCTTGTTGAACTGCACCTCGTTTAGACCGCCGAAGTGAAGATGGCCATTCGTGTTTTTCGGTCTTGACCAAGACTTAACCTGCACGTCAATCGCTGGTGACGCCGCCGCTCCCATCTTTCCTGGCCAGCGGATCAAGAAATCTACACCATCGTAATCAAGGTCCGGCGTGTATACCAGGAGCCCGGCCGCCGACGCAAGAACTCGTATATAGTCCTGACCAAACTTGCCTTGATGGTTATTGGCGTCGAGCACGCTAATCCTTCGCGGCGAAATGACGACTTACGAGCAGATCCTACGCCTGAAATCAGGCATAGCAACGGTGTAATTCATCGCTAACGTCAGTCGCCTGATCGCGGACGCGAAGCTAGCCCGCGGGCCAGACGTTGACGCGGGTGGGGTGGATGGTGACGGTCACCCGGGTGTCGCCGGGCTGGTCACGGTCGCGCAGGTCCTCACCGCCGTACTTGGCCCCCACCTGGGCCGCGAACGAGTAGTCGTCGTCCGGGACGACCTCGGCGTCGCCGCGGATCTCCAGGTAGCGGTAGGGGTTGGCCAGATCCAGGATGAGGACCGTGGCCGCGGGGTTGCGGGTGAGGTTCTTCGTCTTCTGGCGGCTGTTGTTGAGCGAGATCTTGATCTGGCCGTCCTGGGCCAGGAACCAGACTTCGGTCAGCTGCGGGCGCCCGTCGGAGCCGATGGTGGCCAGCGTGGCGACCTGGGCGTCGAGCAGGTCCTGGTGAGATTCGGGGATGCTGGGCATGCCGGTGAGATTAGCGTGCGGCCGGCCCGGGCCACGGCATCGGGGGCGCGACATCGCGGGCGGCGCGCTGGTCAGATCCAGCCGTTGTTGAGGGCGGTGGCGTAGGCCTCGGCCCGGGTCCGCGCGCCGGTCTTCTGAATGGCCTGCGAGAGGTAGTTCCGCACGGTGCTGGCCGACAGGTAGAGCTCTCCGGCGATGACCCTGATCGTGAGGCCGCCCGCGCAGGCCCGGAGCACCTCGCGCTCCCGCTCGCTGAGCGGGTTGGCCGCGATCTCCAAGGCGCTGACCGCGAGGTTCGGGTCGATGGCCATCTCACCGGCCAGGACCCGGCGGAGGGCGCCGGCCAGTTCGGGCACGGGCCGGTCCTTGATCATGAATCCGCGCGCGCCGGCGTCGATGGCCTCACGGATGTAGCCGGGCCGGGCGTAGGTGGTGAGGATCATGACCTTGGTCGGCAGCTGTTCGGCGGCACAGGCTTTCAGCACGCCCAGCCCGGACAGGCCGGGCATGTCGATGTCCAGCAACGCGATATCGGGTCGCAACTCGCGCAGCAGGCGCAGGGCGGTCACACCGTCTCCGGCCTGGCCGACCACCTCGATATCGCCCTCCAGGGCCAGCAGCGACGCCAGGGCCGTGCGCAGCAGCAACTGATCCTCGGCCAGCACGAGCCTGATCATGCCTCCACCTCAGTGAGCGGCAGGCACACGGCGAGCCGGAGGCCGCCTTCGGGCCCGAGGGTGACGTCCAGGGTCCCCTGGCCGGCCGCTATCCGTTCGCGCAGGGTCCGCAGCCCGTCCTTGGCCCGGAGCAGGCCGGTTTCGCCGGTATCACCGTCGTCGCTGACCTGCAGGCACACCCGGGCCGGGCCCACCGTGAGAGCGATCAGCACGTTCCGGGCGTGACTGTGCCGGAGGATGTTGGTGATGGATTCGCGGACGGCCCAGCTCAGTACCTGATCCAGATCGTCGCTCCAGCACCGCTCGCGGGTCTTCACCACGACGTCGATGCCGGCCACCCGCAACGCCTCGCCGCCGACCCGAAGCTGATCGCGGAAACTCATCGCCCGGTAGCCGGTGACCGCCGAGCGCACTTCGGCCAGCGCGGTCCGCCCGATCGCCTCGATGTCGGTGAAGGCCTGTTCGGCGGCGGCCGAGTCCGATCGCAGGCTGCGCGCGGCGAGTTCGGCCGTTACCACGATCGTGGACAGCGAATGCCCGAGCAGGTCATGCAGGTCGCGGGAGAACCGCTGCCGTTCCTTGATGACGGCGTAGTCGGCCAGCTCGGTCCGGGCCACGTTGAGCTCGTCGATCGTGGCCAGCAGCCGGCGGCGGAGCACCGCGATGGCCCCGGCCACCAGCACGATGACCGCCGAGCCGACCGCCGTCTGGGGGATCGTGAACCCCGCGAGCACGGTGAGCACGGCGACGGCAGCCATCGTCAGCCGGGCCCGGCCGAAAACGTAGCCGCACTCGCCGGCGGCCAGCAGCATGCCGACCGACCAGGCCGCGCTGTAACCCTTGGACAGCCAGACGCTCAGCCCGGCGACCAGGCCGATGCCCAGCACGCCGGCCGGCAGCGTCACCCGGCGCGGCCTCAGCTCGGCCAGCGGCTCGGCCGGAAGCAGCAGGGCGACGTGCACGGCTGCCATCGCCACCGCGACCGGAACGGCGAACCAGGGCCGGGCGTGGTGGCCGAACGAACCGGCCGCCGGGAAAACCAGCAGCACGGCGAAGACCTGGACCAGGCCGCCCCCGGGCTGCGCAGATCGCACCCTCATCAGCCAAGACCCCGTCAGCACCTTCACATAGTGCACAGCCCATGGCGGGCATACCAGGGAAAACGCTCGGGACAGGACATTTGTCCTAGCGGAGACCGGCGTTCTGCGCCTGCCAGGTCCGGGGCGCACTGGCGAGGATGACGTCACCAGCTCAACCCGAAGGGAAGCCATCCATGGACGCCAAAGCGCTCGAAGGCGTGATCCTCGGCCTGGTCCTGATCGCCGCGTTCGCCATCTCCCAGGTGATCCAGTACCGCCGCAGGCACCGGTAGACCGCGGTGAGTACCGCCACCGTGCCATCGGAGTCTTTGGCCACAAAGGTCAAGGTCATCGCCACCAGCCTGGCCGACATAGCCATCGACCTGCTCCTGCCGACCCTGGTCTACGTGCTGCTGGCGCCCACCCACCTGGCCGTCGCGATCCGCCTCACCCTGGGCGGCTTCGTCATGGCCGCCAAGGCCACGGCCGGCCCGTCGTTCAGCGACCACGGCCAGGAGAGCCGGGCCAACGGCGGGATCCGGTTCGCCCGGGCCGCGGCCGGCGCGGCCTTGGCCTGCGCGGCCACGGTCACGATGTCGGTCACGGGCGCGGGCACCACCGCGTCCATCGTGACCGGCACCGTGGTCATCGCGATCGCCGACGCCCTGCTGCTCCGGGCCGACCACCGTCACCTCGACGGATTCGCGGTCCTGGTTCTGGCCGAACTCGTGATCAGCGTGGTCATCACCCTCGTCTCCTCGGATCCGAGGTTCGTCCTGGCCCGCCCGGCCGTCTACACCGCGATCGCCGGCATCTACATGTTCACCACGGTGCGCGCCAAGCCGTTCATGATGCAGATCACCCGCCCGATAGCGGCCGGCGGAAATCCGGTCCGCGCCGACGCCTTCGACCGGGCCTGGCCGGCGTCGGCGCGGTTCCGCCGGGCCGAACGGGGCATGACCATCAGCCTCGGCGTCGTGCTGCTGGCCGAAGCGGTCCTGCGGGTCGCCATCGTCTACAGCCAGCCCGAGCACGCGGTGGTCAAGGCCTCGCTGTTCTCCCAGCTCCCGGCCATCGGCCTGCTGGTGCTGTGGTTCATCGTGGCCCGCTTCGCCTTCGTCCCCGCGGCCAGCAAAGAGGTCGACGCCCTCATGCCCCGCGCCTGATCCCGTCGTCAGCTCGTCAGGCGGTTCCGGTCCAGGTCACCCCAGACTTCGACGATCCGGCCGCCGTCCAGCCGGTAAACGGCGAACTCCTGGAGGTGGACCGGGCGGTGGTCCACGGTGGTGCCCGTGTCGGTCAGGTGGGCGCTCAGCCAGCAGCCGTCGATCAGCAGGTGGCGCAGATCCCAGTGGAAATCCGGCACCAGCTCGATGACCGAGGCCAGTCCCTCGCCGTAGGCCTGCAGCCCATGGGGCTGGCCGTTCACCTCCACGTCGGGGGCGACGAACTCACCGAGATCATCGAACCCGCGCTCATTGCAGCGCTGGATGTAGCGCCGGTAGAACGCTTCCAGTTCCGCCCGTTGACCATCCATATCAGCATCGTGCCAGCCGGGGCGGGGAATGGTGGGGCGGGTGGGGCTCGAACCCACGACCGACGGATTATGAGTCCGCTGCTCTGACCGGCTGAGCTACCGCCCCGAACCCGGAAACACTATCTCAGACGCCCGGGAGGAAGGCGGCGACGACAGCGGACCGGCCCGCGTGCACCTCGGCCAGGGCCTCGCGCAGGACGCGGGGCAGTTCAGCCGGGTCGGAGACGTTGGCGGCGTAGGCCCCGCCAGCGGCGGCGGCGATGGCCGGGTAGTCGGGGGCGGGCTCGAAGCTGACCGGGAAATCGTCGTTCTCGGCGGCGGCACCCTTGGGGTGGACGGCCAGGGCGGAGAACTTGGGCGCCCGCCAGCCCCGGTTGTTGAAGATGACCGTGAGCGCGGGTGTGTTGTACTTCCGGGCCACCCACTGCGCCGAGGACGGGACCCCGAACAGGTAGCTGCCGTCACCGACGAGGCAGACCACGGTGCGGTCGGGGGCGGCCAGCTTGGCCCCGATCGCTCCCCCGCCGGCCCAGCCCAGGGACCCGCCGCCGCTGCCGATCAGGCCACCGGCCTGGTTGACCCGCAGGTGCTCGGCGACGATCTCGTAATTGGTGATGGCCTCGGACAGGAACAGCGGGTTGTCGTCGGCCAGGGCGTCGCGGACGCAGGCGGCCAGGTACTGGGGGGTGATCACGCCCTGGTCCGGGACCTCGCGCTGGTCCCGCTCGGCCCGCAGCAGGTCGTGGCGAGCGGTGACGTCGGCGCGGCGCGCACTGACCAGGGCCTCGTCGACCAGGTGCTGGTCCCGCACGTAGGCGGTGATCTGGGGCAGGGCCAGCCGGGAGTCAGCGGCGGCGAACCGCCGGGCCGGGATGTGCCACATGGCCATCCCGGACTTGAGCGGGTCGATGTCCACGCAGTAGATCTCGGCGTCGGCCGCGGGCTTGCTGGTCACCTGGATCCAGGGCACGTCGCAGTCGATGGCCAGGATCACGTCGGCCTCGGCGAGAACCGGGTTCTGGTCCTTGGTCGTCCACTGGTAGCCGTTGTGCATCGGGTGGCTGGCCGGGAAGTTCACGTAGTGCGGGGCCGACTCGATGACCGGGATGGCCAGCAGGTCGCACAGGGCTTCGAGCTCGGGCACCGCCTCGGGATGACGGCCCAGGTAGCCGGTGACGATCAGCGGGTGGCGGGCCCGGGCCAGGGCCTGGCCGATCTCGGCGGCGACGTCGGCGCTGAGGGCGGCCGGCTCGACCGGCCGGTAGCTGGCCGCGTCGACCGTGTACGGCTCGAGCTGTTCCTCCATGACCTCACGCGGACCGACCAGGTAGACCGGCCCGGCCGGCTCGGAGGCCGAGAGCTGCAGGGCCCGGTGCACCAGCTGCTTGACGTTGCGGCCGGTGCGGATCTCGTTGTCGTACTTGACGTAGTTACGCAGGATGCCGCGCTGGTCGTGCACGTCCTGGACCCAGTGGATGAACTCGTTGCGGCTGCCGGGCAGCTCACCTTCGAGGGTGAACGGGGCACCCCCGGCAAAGATCAGCACCGGAACGCGGCCCCGGAACGCGGTGTTGACCGCCCCGCCCAGGTTCTGGGTGCCCGAGTCCACGTGCACCAGCACCGCTTGGGGCTCGCGGGTGATCGCGGCGTAGGCGTGGGCGGCGCTCAGGGCCACCGTCTCGTGCGGGCAGATGATCATTTCGGGCAGGGCGGCCCGCCGATCTTCCACCCGGGCCTGGGCCAGCGCCTCGATCAGGCCTGGATGGTCGCTGCCCAGGTTGGTGAACATGTAGCGGACACCGGCAGCGGCCAGCGCTTCGAGAAAGGCCGTGGACGTGCTGTAGTAACGATCCCCCATGGGGGGCAGTCCTCCTGGAACGGGGTGGGCGCGGCGCCCGGGTGACGGGCTCAGTAGCGGCCGGCGGCCTGCACGGTCATCGCGTGCTCGACCAGCGTGACCAGGGTCGCCTTGGTCGACTCGCGGTTGCGGGCGTCACACGGGATGACCGGCACGTCGGGCGAGATGGCCAGCGCTTCGCTCACGTCCTTGGAGCGGTGCGGGAACTGGCCGTAGAAGCCGTTGATGCCGATCACGAAGGGCAGACCGGACGCCTCGAAGTAGTCCACCGCCGGGAACGAGTCGGCCAGCCGCCGGGTGTCGACCAGCACCACCGCGCCGATGGCGCCCTGGATGAGGTCGTCCCACATGAACCAGAACCGGTGCTGGCCGGGCGTACCGAACAGGTAGAGGATCAGGTCCTGCTCAAGGGTGATCCGGCCGAAGTCCATGGCCACGGTGGTGGTGCTCTTGTCCGGCACGTGGGACAGGTCGTCCACGTCGGTGCTGGCCACCGTCATCATGGCTTCGGTGGTCAGCGGCGTGATCTCCGAAACTGAGCCGACGAAGGTGGTTTTGCCAACGCCAAACCCGCCCGCGACCACGATCTTCACGGAAGTCATGGCGGAAGCGGCGCCCTGCGGCGCGCCGACGTTAGATCTTACGGAGTCCACTAAGCACCCTTTCGAGCAGATTGAGATCCGGCCGGCCCTCGGCATCCTCCCGCTGGTGGATGCGTACCAGGCCATCGGCCCCCATATCCGCGATGAGAATCCTAGCCACGCCGAGCGGCAGCCGCAGGACTGCGGAGATTTCCGCCACAGATCGCCAGTCCCGGCAGAATTGCAGGATGGCCTGGCATTCAGGCGCGAGCACGGACAAGTCGCGCGGTTCGTACACCGTCGCGGTCACCAAGGCCTCAACCTGAAGCTGGTAGCGCGGCTGCGTGCGGCCGCCGGTGACCGTGTACGGCCGGACCAGACGACCTACGGCTTCTTCTTCACCCGAACGCTGTCCCCCACCGCGGCGGGACTGGGGATTGTTGTCCCACGACCCGCTCGAGGGCCGCCCGCCTTCCCACGCGTTCGAGCCACGATTCCAGTTACCGGACCGCTCATCCCAAGGTCCCGACCGGTTGTCCCACGTCCGTCCGGCGCCGGGTGGCAGCGGGCGGTCGTCACCACGCGGCGGGCCCGCCACCGTATCCTCCGGTCATCGTCTGCCGTCCCCAGGGATGGAAGCCTGCATCATGCCTCGGGTGGCCGGCGTGAGCACGCGGCCCGCCCGCTCAACCAGAAGCGTCATCTCGTAGGCCACCAGGCCCAGGTCACACGTTGACGCGGCCAGCACCGCGAGGCTGGAGCCGTTGCTGATGGCCATGATGACCAGCACCCCGCGCTGCATCTCGACCACGGTCTGGACGACCGCCCCGCCCTCGAAGACGCGCGAGGCGCCCTGGGTCAGGCTGGTCAAGCCGGAGGTCACGGCGGCGAGCTGATCGGCCCGTTCCTGCGGGAAACCCGAGGAGAACGCGAGCGGCAGGCCATCCGACGACACCACGACCGCGTGCGCAACGTCGGGGACCCGCTCGACGAAGTTGGTGATCAGCCAGCCCAGGTCCTGCGTCGGTCGACCCGGCGTGCTCACTGGTCCCCTCCTTGCCGCCCGGGTTCCCGGGCTTTAGCCTGCGGTCTCTTTCTCTCTAGCACGATATGCCGTTCATGCGGGGATCTCATCCGTCCTATGGCTCCTCGGTCTTAGGTGCGGCCGCACGCGCCTCGCGCACGCCCCGCTGGAAACTGGCCAGCCTGCTACGGACTTCGTCGGCTGAGCGCGCGGGAGCCCCGCTGGCATTCTCGCTCGCCGCCGCGGCCGAGGGTTCTCCTACCGATCCGGGCACCAGGTTTGCTCGCGGCACCCGTCGTGGAAGACCGGCGGAGGTGGTGGTGCCGGTCGTGGGGGCGGCCACGGATTCGGCCGCCCGCCAGCCCTCGTCGGCGGGCGAACGCCACTCGGGCTGGGCGGCCGGCGCCGTTGGGGCACCGGCCCCGCCCGCCGACGGCGCGGTCACCTGGGTGGAGTCACCACGCCGGAACCAGTCGGATTCGAGGGAGTCGAAGATCGGCAGCCGCTGCTCGTGACCGTTCTCCGGCGGGGCCGGGACGCGAACCTCGCCGTTGGTCCCGTTGCTGCCGTTGGCCGGGGCCGATGGGGTGGGCGGGACGGCCGGCAGGGGGCCGGTCCCGCCGTTGCCGAAGCCACCGGACCCCGTACCGGGCTGGGTGAAGCCGCCGAAGCTGCCGGTACCGGGCCCGCCGGACCCGGGCTGGGCCGAGAAGCCACCGGTGCCGGCACCGGACTGGGCCGACTGCGGAGGCTGAGCGCCGGGGCCGCCGGGTGAGGCGAACCCGCGGGCGGCACCCGCCCCGTTGGCGGGCCGGGTCGGCAGCGGCTGGGGGCCGCTGCCCTGGCGCGGCTGCGGGCTCGGGTTCGGCGTCGGCGGCGAGAAGCGCGGGATGCGGGCGGCCGCGGCGGCCTGGGCGGCGGCACCGCCAGGGGCGGCACCCGGCTGGGGCACACCACCCGGCTGGGGCAGCTGGGCACCGGCCTGGCGCGTGGGCAGGGCGGTGGCCGTGCCACCGCCGGTGGGCGCGGACAGGGACGGAGCAGGACCGTAGTCCTCGACCCCGAACGGCCGCAGCCGGCCGAGCGGCGCGCCTTCCTGCTGAGCCACGGTGTCCGGCAGCCAGACCAGGGCGGTCAGGCCGCCCGAGGACGCATGCCGCAGCCGGACCCGGACCCCGTGCCGGGCGGCCAGGCGGCCGACCACGAACAGGCCCATGCGCCGGGACACACCGACGTCGACCACGGGCGGGTTGTCCAGCCGCCAGTTGGCGTGGCCCATCTCCTGGTCGGAGATGCCGACACCGCCGTCGGTGACGTCGAGCAGGACGCCGCCGGTGGTCAGCGGCTGGCCGGACACGTACACCTGGGTGTCCTCGGGCGAGAACGTGGTCGCGTTCTCGACCAGCTCGGCCACGAGGTGGACCACGTCGTTGACGGCCTGGCCGACCACGGAGATCCCGGGCTGGACGTTGAGCACGACCCGCTCGTACTGCTCGATCTCGGAGATGGCCGCGCGGAGCACGTCCACCAGCGGGACCGGCTGGCTCCAGCGCCGGGAGGCCTCG
>DASXJM010000677.1:0-5459 GCA_036497405.1 Streptosporangiaceae bacterium
TCGGCCACCGCGGCCGCGGCCCCCATGTCGTCGGAGATGATCGTGCCCCGGAAGTGGAGCTTGTCCCGGAGCAGGCCCCGCTCGATGGTGGGGGAGAACACCGCCAGGTCGCGGGCGTCGATGCGGGTGTAGGTGGCCAGGGCCACCATGACCATGGGCACCCCGGCGTCGATGGCGGCCTGGTAGGTCTGCAGGTCGGCGGCGCTGGCCGTGGTCGAGGAATCCACCACCGAAGACGTGAAGTCGGTGTTGCCGCGAACCCGCCCGAGTCCGGGGAAGTGTTTGGCCGAGGTGGCCACCCCGGCGCTGGCCATCCCGTGCACAAAGGCGACCCCGCGGGTGGACACGGTGGCCGGGTCGTGCCCGTACTCCCGGTCCAGCTCCCCGATGGGCGCGTTGCTGGCGGCGCTGTCGGCGGGCACGACGTCCATGACCGGGGCCAGGTTCAGGTTGACCCCGGCCGCGCGCAGCTGTTCGCCCCAGCCGGTGGCCGCCTTGCGCAGCACGCTCACGTGGGCCGTGCCCTGCGACAGCGCGGACGGAATCGAGGAGATGCCCGCCCCCTTCAGGGCCTGGACCTCCCCGCCTTCCTGGTTGGCGGCCACGAAGAACTTGACTCCGGCCGTGGCCGAACTGGTGGCCAGCGCCTGCACCGCGTCCGACACCGTGCGCGCCCCGGCCACCCCGTCGTTGCTGCTGGCCCCGAAGATGGCCGACCCGTAGTGATGGGCGGTGATCGTGCTCGCCACCGACCCGGCCACATCATTACCGGGCAGCCCGACCAGGAACAGCTGTCCCACCCGCTGCGCCTCGGTCATTGTGCCCAGCACCCTCGCCGGGCAGGACGCTGTAGCCGCCGCGGGCGCCGGTGCCGCCGCCCGCGCCCCTGGCGTGGCCCGCGCCCCCTGCGTCGCATGCGCCGTCCTTGGCGACGCCGCATGCGACCCCGGCGTCGGCAACGTATGAGTCGGGTCGGCGGCCGGCTTGGTCCCGCACCCGGCCAGCCCGGTCAGCCCGGCCAGACCGGTCACCCCGGCCAGGCTCAGCGCCAGCACCCCGGCGCGAGCACCATGCACCCTGCTTTGCGGCCGGGCACGCCAGAACAAACGGCGGGCAGGCAACGCCATGACAAAACCATCCCCACACGGTCGAAGGCTCGTGCCAGGGTATTTCACAAGCCGCCTTAGCCGTTTGTGAACGCGAAGTCTCAGATAGTGATCTTCGCCAGTGCCAGGACCAGCTGCCGGTTGAACGCCCCCAGCTCCGGCCAGGGAAACCCCGGCAGCGCGGTCCGCAGGGTGACGGCCCCGTGCAGAGCCGCCCAGACCGCGGTCGCATCGGCCAGCACGTCAGAACTGGCGGACACCCCCGCCACCACACACTCCTGGATGCCCCGCACCAGCTGGGAGAACGCCTCCGCCCCGAACTCCAGGACCGGACTCCCATCCGGCCCGATCGGCACCGGCTTGCAGTAGTCCTCCGGGGGCAGTCCCCGCGGCGAGAACAGCAGCCCGTAGCGCGCCGGGTGCGCGAGCCCGTAGTCCAGATAGGCCTGGCATCCACCCAGCAGCCGCGCCACCGGATCGGTACCCGCGGCCACCTCGGCCTGCTCGACCGCGTCGGCCAGTTCGTCGAAGATCCCCACCACCGCGGCCATGATGATGGCCTCGCGGTCGGCGAAGTGGGCGTAGATCGACGGCGCGGCGATGCCCACCTCCCGCGCGACCGCGCGCAGCGTGACGGTGTCGTCGGAGCCGGTCCGCTCGATGATGGCCAGCGCGCCCCGCACGATGTCGTCGGCCAGCCGGGTGCCCTGGCCGCGGGCGTTGCGCCGGTGCCGCGGCGCGCTCTCGGTCGTGCCGCTCGGCGGCCCGCCAGGCCCGCCAGGCCCGCCAGGCCTGCCAGGCCCCCCAGGCCCCCTGAGCCCGCTCGGCCCGGTCTCGGTCGTGCTCGTCATGAACTCACTTTACACCCGTTAGCTCATGTGCATATACTCACGTTCGTAAGGCAACGCTTGTAAGTATTCAATTGTTAGGAGAGTCGGATGCCCTCCTCCGACAGCATCGCCAGCGACATCGGCCCGGACGCGGGCGCCCGCGGCGGCCAAATCGACTCCCGCTGGCCCACCGGCCACCCGCGCCGCCGCCAGATTCTGCTCGTGCTCTGCCTGAGCCTGCTGATCGTGGTCATCGACAACACGATCCTGAACACCGCGCTGCCCACGCTGGCCCGGGTGCTGCACGCGGGCACCAGCTCGCTGCAGTGGATCACCGACGCCTACACCCTGTGCTTCGCCGGGCTGCTGATTCCGGCCGGCGCCCTGGGCGACCGCTACGGCCGCCGGCGCTCGCTGGTCGGCGGCCTGGTCGTGTTCGCGGCGGGCAGCGCGCTGGCCGCGTTCTCCTCCGGCAGCGGCGTGCTGATCGCCGCCCGCGTGGTCATGGGCCTGGGCGCGGCATTCGTCATGCCGGCCACCCTGTCCATCCTGAACGCTGTTTTCCCGCCGAGGGAGCGACCGCAGGCCATCGCGGCCTGGTCCGCGGTGACCGGAGCGGGCGTGGTGATCGGCCCGACCCTGGGTGGCCTGCTGCTGTCGCACTTCTGGTGGGGCAGCGTGTTCCTGATCAACCTGCCGCTGGCCGCGCTGGCCCTGATCGGCGTGCTGCTGACCGTGCCCGAGACCGCCGAGCCGAGCCGGCAGCGGTTCGACCTGCTGGGCGTGGTGCTGATCGCCGGGTCGCTGTTCGCCCTGGTCGACGCCATCATTGAGGCTCCCGACCGTGGCTGGACCGCGACCGCGACGCTGGCCGAGATCGCGGGCGGCCTGCTCGCGCTGGCGGTGTTCGTCGGCTGGGAGCTGCGCACCCGCAATCCCCTGATCGACCTACGCGTCTTCCGGAACCGGGCCTTCTCGGCCGCGGCCGGCTCGGTCACCGTGGTGTTCTTCGCCCTGTTCGGCAGCCTGTTCGTGCTCACCCAGTACCTGCAGCTGGTGCTGGGTTACAGCCCGCTGAGCGCCGGCGTGCGGGCCCTCCCGTTCGCCCTGGCCACCGCGGCCCTGTCCCCGGTTTCCCCGCTGCTGGCCAAGCGGTTCGGCACCCGGGTCGTCATCCCGGCCGGCATGGCGCTGATGGGGATCGGCCTGCTCGACTTCGCCACCGCCGGCGTGCACACCAGCTACCCGCCGCTGGCCATCGCGGTCGCCATCATGGGCGCGGGCATGGGCCTGGTCATGGCCCCGGCCAGCAACACCATCATGACCACGGTGCCGGCCCACCAGGCCGGCGCGGGCAGCGCGATCAACGACACGATCCGCGAGGTCGGCGGGGCGCTCGGGGTGGCCATCGTCGGCAGCCTGTCGGCCGCGGTCTACCGCTCGCACCTGACCAGCCTGCTGGCCGGCGCGCACGTGCCCGCGTCCGTGAGCCACGTGGCCACCGGCTCGGTGGCCGCCGCCAACGCCGTCGGCGCCCAGGTCGGCGGGGCCGGCGGGCACCAGCTGGTCGCCGCCGCCCACTCCGCGTTCGTCACCTCGATGGCCGACGGCATGCGGGTCGCGGCCGCGGTGGCCATCATGGCCGCGATCGCCTCGTTCTTTGCCCTGGCCACCGGCCGCCCGCGCCGGTCGGCCGTGGCCGCTCCCGCCGCGGGCCCGGCCGCCGCGGCGGCCGCCGACGGGCCGGTTCCGGTCCCGGCCGTGACCGACTGACCGTCCGCTCCGGCTGGTGACCCGTTTTTTACCGAAGGTGGGGTGGTGGGGCTGACCGGCCCCGCCACCCCACCTTCGGGGTGACTGACCCCGGACTACCTGGGTAGGGTCCCGAACCATGGCCCAAGGCAGGGCCCCCCAGGAGGGAGCACGATGATGATTCCAGACGGCTTGGGCGACGGCCCGATGCTGCAGGAGGCCGCCCGCGAGCTGGAGGCGGCCATCCACGACGCCCGGGTGGCGTTCGACTGCATCGGCCTGGGCGAGATCGACCGGGCTCACACCAGCGCGGTGACGGCCCGGACCGCGATCGACGCCGCCGTGACCGCCGTGCAGGCGGCCCTGGCCCAGGCGGCCAGCCAGTCGGCGGGCGACTCCGCCGCCAGCAGCGCGGCCGCGGCCCCGGCGCAGGCTCCGGTCGACACCGAATTCTGACCGCAGAGGGGGACACGACATGGCGGACAACCTCCGCAAGGGCGACCAGGTCAGCTGGCAGTCCCACGGCAGCGAGGCCACCGGCAAGGTCGAGAAGAAGATCACCGAAGACACCGAAGAGGCCGGCCGCAAGGTCCGCGCCGATGAGGACGACCCGCAGTACCTGGTCAAGAGCGACAAGAGCGGCGGCGAAGCCGTCCACAAGCCGGACGCCCTGAAGAAGAAGAAGGGCAAGTCGTGACCGGCCGCGAAGACCAGGACGAGGTCCACCAGGACTTCGGCCAGGCGGTCAACATGACGCCGGCCGAGCTCGACAAGTGGCTCAAGTCCGATGAGTCGAAGTCGGTCGGGGTCACGGGCGGCGGCCAGAAGAAGTCGTCTTCCGGCGGTGGTGAGTCGGTCGGCCACGACTCCGGGGAGCGGATCGCGACGATCCTGCGCAAGAAAAAGAGCGACCTGACCAACGAGGATTTCTCCCACATGCGTAAGGTCGTCGGCTATGTGAAACGGCATCAGGCTCAGCGGCCGGAGCACGAGGACATCGAAGATTCCCGCTGGCGCTACTCGCTGATGAACTGGGGCCACGATCCGCTCAAGAAGTAGATATTCCGCCACCGGACTGAAAACGATTGCCTTATGCGCTACCTCGAGACTGATACCACACCGAAAATTTCCAAGATTGGGCTCGGCGCGTGGCAATTCGGCGGGGAATGGGGCTACGGCCGCCGATACGCCGACCGCGATGCCGAAGCGATTGTGCAGCGGGCCATCGACCTCGGGGTCACGTTGTTCGACACCGCCGAGGCCTACGGGTTCGGCCGGAGCGAACGCGTGCTGGGCCGGGCTCTCGGTGACCGCCGGGCGTCGGTGTTCCTGGCCACCAAGCTGTTCCCGATCCTCCCGGTGGCCCCGGTAGTGGAACAGCGCGCGGTGGCCAGCGGCAACCGGCTCGGCACCCGGTTGCTGGACCTGTATCAGGTGCATCAGCCCAACCCGCTGGTCCGCGACGGCACCACCATGCGCGGCATGCGGGCCCTGCAAACGGTGGGGCTGGTGGCCGAGGTCGGGGTCAGCAACTACTCACTGGACCGGTGGCGGGCCGCCGAACAGGCCCTGGGTGGCCGGGTGCTCAGCAACCAGGTCGAATACAGTCTGGTCCACCGCCAGCCCGAGGCCGATCTGCTGCCCTACGCCGCCGCCCGGGACCGGGTGGTGATCGCCTACAGCCCGCTGGGCCAGGGCCTGCTGGGCGGGAAGTACGACCGGGACCACCGCCCGTCGAACCGGCTCCGGGCCGGGAACCCGCTGTTCCTGC
>DASXJM010000678.1:0-7323 GCA_036497405.1 Streptosporangiaceae bacterium
TCCTCTCGGACCGCGTCTCGCAGCGCGGCTGACGCGTCGGCCTGCACCGGGTCGCCGTGACCGAAGCAGGCGGTGTCGGCGTCCAGGTCGGCCAGGGCCCGGAAGGTGGCGATGGCCTGCTCGCGGTCCACGTTGAACGGGCCCAGGATGACCCGGCCGGACGGGGACGCGGCCACGCTGTCGCCGGTGAACAGCAGGCGCTGGGACGGGACGTGCACGGCGATGCTGCCGTCGGTGTGCCCGGGGGCACCGATCACCGCGGCCCCGCCGCCCAGGTCGATGAGGTCTCCGCTGGCCAGTTCCTGGTCGACCCGGCACGGCGGCGCGGCCGGCGGGCCACCGGCCGCGGCGACGATCCGGTCGCGGCGGACCTTCTCCTCGGGAGTGAAGTCCGGCGCCGGGCCGGGCATTTCGCCCCGGATGACCAGGGCGTCGGTGCGGTGGGCCAGGACCCGGGCGCCGCTGCGGGCGGCCAGGTCGGCGGCCGAGCCGACGTGATCCTCGTGGAAGTGGGTGAGGATGATCTGCCGCAGGCCGGCCAGGCTCAGCCCGAGGTCGCCGAGCGCGGCCGCGATGCGGTCGGCCTGCCCGGGCGGGCCGCTGTCGATCAGGGTCAGCGAGTCCCGGTCCCGCCACAGGTAGGCCTGCCCGACCGCGAACCGGAACTGGTACAGCAGCCCCGGCCGTACTTCCGTCACGTCCATGGTGGCGAGGGTACGGGCGGCGTGGCCCTGGGCCGGAGGAAATCGCCGGTCAGCAGATCCGTTCAGCTTCCGGCGTAGGCCCCGAAGCCCGAGGTCTGCCAGCGCTGGCCGTCCGGGGTGACCGCGAAGGCCTCGTAGCCGTCCCGGCTCTCCACCCAGTCGCGGGCGGCCGGGCCCATGGCGAAGGCCGCGGTGGCGTAGGCATCGGCGGTGGCGACCCGGGGGCCGACCACGGTCACGCTGGCCAGGCCGGTGGCGGGCTGCCCGGTGTGCGGGTTGATGATGTGCGGGCCGCGCTCGGCCGTGCCCGAGGTGGCCACGGCGAAGTCCCGCCCGGACACCACCGCGGCCAGGGCCTGGGGGCAGAGCGGGTCGGCGATGCCGATCCGCCATGGCCGACCCGGGGCCGGCGCGCCGGTGCACTGCACGTCACCGGCGCCGTTGACCGTGTGGCTGAGCTGACCGACCGCGGTCAGCATGGCGGCCGCGTGCTCGATCGCCCAGCCTTTGACCAGGCCGGAGGGGTCGAACCGGCCGCCGGGGTGGTCGGTGAAGTAGCCCCCGGACTCCTCGCGCAGGGCCGCGCAGGCCCCGATGACCTCGGCCACCTCGGGCGCGCACTCGGTCAGGTCGGCCTCGCCGCGGCCGAGCCGGCTGACGTCGCTGCCGGGGCGGTAGGTCGAGAACGTCGCGTCCACCCAGTGCAGCCAGCGCAGCACCGCGGGCAGCACCGGCGCGGCCGCGGCGGGCAGGTCGAAGGAGAACACCGTGCCCATGACCGGCTCAGCGTGCCGTAGCCGCGGCGCCAGGTCCGGGTCCACGTCCAGGTCCGGGGGCGGGGCGGCGGTCAGGGCCCCCATCAGGCCTTGGCCTTGTCGAGCGCGCTCTGCAGCGACTTGATGTACCCGGCGCTGGTGTAGCTGGCCCCGGACACCGCGTCGATCATCGCGCTCTGCGCGGCCAGCGTCTCGTTGACCAGCTTGGGCAGGGCGGGCCCGTCGATCTCCTGGCTCATCTCGCCGTCATCGGTGTGCTGCAGGATGGTGACCTTGGTGATCTTGCCCGCGGTGAGCGTGACCGCCACCTGCGACGGGCCGTAGGGGCTGCTGATCACGTCGCCGGTGACGACCTTGGGGGCCGTCATGCCGCTGCCGCTGCCCGCCATGGCCGTGGGCTTGGCGCTGCCCTTGGTCGCGGTGGGAGCGGGCATGGAGGCCTGGGCGGGCGGGGTGGAGGTCATGGGGTCGGGGGCGGCCGCGGCGGCCGGGGTCGCGGTGTGCGACCGGAACGACAACAGCAAGATCAGACCGGCGACCGTGCCGCCGAGGGCCAGGACTGCCCGGCGCATAAAGGCTCCTCAGAACTCGAACGATTCGTGGTGGATGCGCCGCCGCGGCACCCCGGCCGCGCGCAGCGCGGCAATCGCCGAACTGGTCATGCCGGCCGGGCCGCACACGTAGACGTCGTGCCGGTGCAGCCCGGGCACCATGTGGTTCAGCTGCCCGGCGGTCAGCGGGTCCCAGCCCAGCCGGTCGCGCGAGCCCAGCAGGTACTGCACGGTGGCGCCGCGGTCGCGGGCGATGGCGTCCAGTTCGTCGGCGAACACGACATCCTCGGGCCCGCTGGCCCGGTAGATCAGCGTGACCGGACCGGGCAGCATGGCGAACATGGCCCGGAGCGGGGTGATGCCCACCCCGCCCGCCAGCAGCAGCACCCGGCGGCCGGTCCGTTCCGGGGTGAACGCCCCGTACGGGCCTTCGGCCATCACCCTGGTCCCCAGCTGCAGGTCGCCCAGGGCGCGGCTGTGGTCCCCGTGGTCCTTGACCGTGATCCGCATGACGTCCGGGCGCGGTAGCGCCGACAGCGAGTACGGGTGCGAGGACCACCACAGGCTCCGGCTGAGGAACCGCCAGCGGAAGAACTGACCGGGCTGGGCCTGGAGTTCGTCGAGGTACCGGCCCCCGATGTAGATCGACACCACGTCGGCGGACTCCCGGCGCACGCCCACCACCCGGAACTGGTGGTGGGCGGCGTTCCGCAGTGGGCTGATCAGGCGGTACCAGACGACCAGGGCGGCCACGATCAGGTACAGGGCCGACCAGGCGATGCGGGCCTTGAGGTCGCCGGCGAACGAGCCGCCGTCGGCGAACTGGTGGCTGAACGCCAGGGCGATGGCCAAGTAGGTGTAGAAGTGCAGGTAATACCAGGTCTCGTAGGCCATCCGGCGGCGGGCGGCACGGGCCGAGACCAGGCCGATGCCGACGAACATGAGGCCGGCCACGGTGGCCATCAGCACGTCCGGGTACGAGGTCAGCAGGGTCCCGCCCTCGCTGATCAGCCCGACGTGGGCGGTGACCGCGTAACCCCAGGTGATGAGCAGCGCGTGGGCCACGATGATGGTGACCACGTAGCGGCCGCCCATGGCGTGCCAGCGGGCCAGCCGGTTGCTGCCGATGCCGCGTTCCAGTGGGGGCAGCCGGGCCATCAGCGCGACCAGCACCACCACCCCGTACCCGGCCATCAGGCCCAGGATCTGGCCCGCACCGGTCAGGTAGTCGCCCAATCCGTGCACGGACGGCGTGCTTGACCACCACAGCCAGAGCACGGCCAGCAGACCGGCTCCGATCGCGGACAGCACCAGGACCGGGGCCACCCGCCGCCGGGTCACGATCCCGTCGCGGGCCTCGTCCCCGGGCGGGGTGGGGGCAGCGCGACGGGGCGGCGGCAGCGGGCGGGAGGGCCCGGGGACGGACCTTCGTTCAACGCCGAGCACGGCACTCCTTGGCAACAGTCAGGTCACGGAATGACTAACACCCATTGGTACGGGTGCCGCCCTCGCCGTGCCTGGCCGCCAGGCCGCACGTAAGCGCTCAGTAAGAACTGTGCTCGCGCTTCACTCCGGGTCCGGCCAGTTCGGCGGGAGCACGTCGCCGTCGGTGCCCATGGCTTCCCGCAGCCGGGCATGGAAGCTCTGGTGCAGGTCCGGGCCCCAGGCGTAGTCGCTGGGGACCCGGATGGCGCTGAGCAGGATCTCGCGCAGGTCGCGGGCGCGGCCGCCCCCCTGAGCCAGCGGCAGGGCGGCCAGCGAGTACATCTGGTCCAGGGCCCCGAAGATCTCGTTGGTCAGCAGCGGCAGCGAACCGTAGACCACGGCCGACTCGACGAAGCCCTCCCACCAGGTGGGCCCGTCGCCGTCCTCGGCGGGGACCTCGTCGCCGCCGAACGACCGCCGCAGCCGGGTCCGCACGTCGGCGCTGACGGCCGGATCGGGGTCGTCCAGGCCGCGCTGCCAGACCAGGGCCGCGTCGTTGTCCTGGCCCCGCAGCGGCAGGGTCCGGGCCAGCAGTTCGATGGCCAGCGGCATGACGCCGGCGTCCCCGGACTCGCAGGCCCGGGAGAACGCGGCGATGGCCTGGTCGAGGTAGCCCATGCCGTCGGCGATGTGATCGGCTGGATCGGGACCGGTCCGATCGGCTGGGTCAGCCAGCCGCTCCCCGGTCTCCTCGGGTGCGGGCGTCCCCACGGAGGCGCCGGGTGGTTCCGGCCCTTCGGCACTCATGCCCGGAAGACTAAAGGGGAACGGCGCACACCGCCATATCGGGGGCACACTGTGTTACTCGAAGGCCTCCGGGGGCGGGCAGGCGCAGACCAGATTGCGGTCGCCGTAGGCCTGGTCGATGCGCCGGACCGGTGGCCAGTACTTGGCCTGCCGCGTGCTGGCCACCGGGTAGGCGGCCTCGGCCCGCTCGTAGGGGTGCTTCCAGTCCCCGGCCAGCAGCATCTCCGCGGTGTGGGGGGCGTTCTTGAGGGGGTTGTCGTCCCGGTCGTAGTCGCCGTTCTCGACCCGCTCGATCTCGCGCCGGATGCTGATCATCGCGTCACAGAACCGGTCCAGCTCGGCGAGGTCCTCGCTCTCGGTCGGCTCGACCATCAAGGTGCCCGCGACCGGGAACGACATGGTCGGGGCGTGGAAGCCGTAGTCGACCAGGCGCTTGGCCACATCCTCGACGGTGATCCCGGTCCGGGCCGTGATCGGCCGCAGGTCGAGCACGCACTCGTGCGCGACCAGGCCTTCGCGACCGGTGTAGAGGACCGGGAAGTGATCGCTGAGCTGGCGGGCCACGTAGTTGGCGGCCAGCACCGCGACCTGGGTGGCGCGCCGCAGGCCGTCCGGGCCCATCATCGCGATGTAGGCCCAGGAGATGGGCAGGATCCCGGCCGACCCGAACGGCGCCGCCGCCACCGGGCCGACCGGGCCCGTGGGGTCGCCCCCGCGGCCGGGCAGGAATTCGGCCAGGTGGGCCCGCACCGCCACCGGGCCCACGCCGGGGCCACCGCCGCCGTGCGGGATGCAGAACGTCTTGTGCAGGTTGAGGTGGGACACGTCGGCGCCGAACGAGACCGGCGTGGCCAGCCCGACCAGGGCGTTGAGGTTGGCCCCGTCGATGTAGACCTGGCCACCGGCGTCGTGCACGGCGTCACAGACTCCGCTGACGGTCTCCTCGTAGACGCCGTTGGTGGACGGGTAGGTGAGCATGATCGCCGCCACCTGGCCGGGGTGGCTGTCCAGCTTGGCCCGGAGGTCACCAAGGTCGATGGCGCCGTCGGAGCCGCACTTGACCACCACCACGCGCAGCCCGGCCAGCACGGCGCTGGCCGCGTTGGTGCCGTGCGCGGACTCGGGGATCAGGCAGATGGTCCGGTCCGGCTCGTCGTTGGAGCGGTGGTAGGCGCGGATGGCCAGCAGGCCGGCCAGTTCGCCCTGCGAGCCGGCGTTCGGCTGCAGCGAGACCCGGTCGTAGCCGGTGATCCCGGCCAGCGCGGCCTCCAGGCCGTCGATCAGTTCCTCGTAGCCCCGGGACTGGCTGGCCGGGACGAACGGGTGCAGGGCCGCGAACCCGGGCCAGCTGATCGGCTCCATCTCGGCGGCCGCGTTCAGCTTCATCGTGCAGGAGCCGAGCGGGATCATCGACCGGTCCAGGGCGATGTCGGAGTCGGACAGCCGTCGCAGGTAGCGCAGCAGGGAGGTCTCACTGCGGTGCTGGTGGAACACGGGGTGGCTGAGGTACTCGTCGTCGCGGAGCAGCCCGGCGGGCAGCGCGTCGCCGGCTTCGGCGGCCAGGCGGACGTGGCTGGCCGGGCGGTCCAGCAGGGCGCCGGCCACTTCGGCGAGGTCGGCCGGGCCGGTGGTCTCGTCGCAGGCGATCTGGATGGCGCCGTCGGCGGCCAGGTACAGGTTGTAGCCGGCGTCCACGGCCCGGGCCATGGCGTCACCAGCGGTCCCAGCCCCGTCGGGCAGGACGACCCGGATGGTGTCGAAGAACTGCTCCGGGCCCACGTCACAGCCGGCTTCGCGCAAGGTGGCGGCGAGCCGGGCCGCGTTGCGGTGAGTGTGCCGGGCGATGCCGGCCAGCCCGTCCGGACCGTGGTAGATGGCGTAGCTGGCCGCGATCACGGCCGGGAGGACCTGGGCGGTGCAGATGTTGCTGGTGGCCTTCTCGCGCCGGATGTGCTGCTCGCGGGCCTGCAGGGCCAGCCGGTAGGCGGGTTTGCCGTCGGCGTCCAGGGACACCCCGACGATCCGCCCGGGCAGCTGGCGGCGCAGCTTGTCCCGGACCGCGATGTAGCCCGCGTGCGGGCCGCCGAAGGCCATGGGCAGGCCGAACCGCTGGGTGCTGCCCACCGCGATGTCCGCGCCCAGGTCACCCGGGGAGCGCAGCAGGGCCAGGGCCAGCAGGTCGGCGGCGACCGCGGTCAGTGCGCCCCGGCCGGCGGCGGCCGCTATCAGCGGGGCCAGGTCGCGGACGGCACCGGACGCGCCCGGGTACTGCAGCAGCACGCCGAACAGCGCACCGTCGGCGGGGGCGGCGATGGCCTCGGGAGTGATCGCGGTGACGGCCAGCTCGATACCGAGCGGCTCGGCCCGGGTCTGGAGGACCTCGATGGTCTGCGGGAGGCAGTCCTCGTCGACCAGGAAGACGTGGCCCTTACCAGCGACCCGGCGGGCCAGGGTCATGGCTTCGGCGGCGGCGGTCGCCTCGTCGAGCAGGGACGCCCCCGCCACCGGCAGCCCGGTCAGGTCCGAGACCATGGTCTGGAAGTTCAGCAGCATCTCGAGCCGGCCCTGTGAGATCTCCGGCTGGTACGGCGTGTAGGCCGTGTACCAGCCCGGGTTCTCCAGCAGGTTGCGGCGGATCACGGCCGGCGTCACGGTGCCGTAGTAGCCCAGCCCGATCATGGAGGTGAGGACCTGGTTCTCGCCCGCGATCCGGACCAGTTCGGCCTGGGCTTCGGTCTCGGACAAGGCCGGGGGCAGGTCGAGCGGGGTCGCGGTCGCCGACGGCGGCAGGGCCGCCTCGGTGAGCTCGTCCAGGGTCGTGTACCCGACCGTGTCGAGCATGCGCTGCTGCTCGTCGGCTGACGGCCCGATGTGACGCCGGGCGAATTCCACCATCCAGGAGCCTCCCAGTATGCGGCTCCCCGTCTGTCACCGTGATGGCTTCAGAGTTGCCTGTCCCGTCCGGTCCTGGGTGCCTGAGAGGTTCCGGGGATGCGTTGCCCCTTCGGCGCCGCGTTCAATGATGAAGACGCGGACTCTCCCGGTCGGTATCGACAGCAG
>DASXJM010000679.1:0-20088 GCA_036497405.1 Streptosporangiaceae bacterium
GCGGAGGATGCGGTCGATGTCCCAGAGGTGGTGGTGGGCGTCGTGGGCGTTGTTGCGGGCGATGTCCTCGGCGCGCTGGCGGCCGCGGGTGGCGTGCTCCAGCACGACCTGGCCGGCCAGGGCCGCGGGGACGATCTGGACCCAGGCGTCGACGGCCCAGCGCAGCGACCACAGGGCGCCGGCCAGCGACAGTTCGTTGTAGCGGCGGGCCAGGGCCAGCTGGTCCGGGTCGTAGCCGGGGAGGCCGAGGTCGTCGGCCAGGAAGCCGCCGGCCAGGGCGCCGGCCCACACCCGCAGGTTGTCGGTGACGTGGCTGGTGTAGGCGGCGGTGTTCCAGCTCAGGCCGGCCAGTTGTTCCTGGCCGGTCGCGGCGGCCAGGCGTTCGGCGAAGGTGACGGGCACGGCGCGGACCGCCGCCACCGCCTGATCCGGAGTCAGGCCGAAACCGAAGCCGCACTCCCGGCACGGATCGCCGTACCGCGCGGCGCCCCAGGTCTCCATGGATGGCCACTGTAGGCCTCGGGGGGCGGGCTCACACCCCCGGATCACGCAGGCCGACGCAGTCCAGGCGCCAGAACGGGTCGGCGTAGACCAGGGTGCCGGTCATCCAGGGCTCGTAGCCGGGCAGCGGGTGGACCATGAAGGCAGACTCGGGGATGCGCAGCGAGGGCCGGCGAAAGCCCCGGTCCCGGCCCGGGCCGAAACCGAACCGCGGGTAGAAGTCGGGCGAGCCCTCCAGGAACACCAGTGGCTCGGGCCGGGTCTCGGCGGCGGCCAGTGCGTGCCGGACCAGCCGGGAGCCGAGGCCACGGCCCTGGTGCCCGGGCCGCACCGCCAGCGGGCTGAGCACCAGCACGTCGACCAGGCGGCGGGGCGCGTCGAGCAGGCTCCGGGTCAGCAGTACGTAACCGGTGAGCTGGGCCGGCCCGCCGTCGGGCGGTGTGGACCCGGCCACGAAGGACAGGGCCGGATCCCAGGCCGGGCTGGCCCGCAGCGCGTCCACCAGCCGGGCCACCACCGGGCCGTGCTCGTCGCCGAAGGCGGCGGCCACGAGGTCGGCGACGGCGGGCTCGTCGGCCGGGACCGACACCCGGATCAGCTCCCGCTCAGGCATGAGCGGTGGCCAGCAGGTGGGGACCGATCCCGAGCAGTTCCGGGACCCGCTCCAGGGCGCGGGCGGTGTCCATGACCACCCGGCGGTCTTCCGGGTCGGCCAGTCGTTCGCTGAGGTCGCCGAGCAGGTAGGCCGGTCCTTCCACCCCGACCAGGTCGGTGAGGTGCAGGCCGCTGGCGATCAGTTCGGCACGGAACTGGCCGGGGCGGTGCGCGTAGCCGGTGAAGCCCTCGGCGTGCAGCGGCGGCATCCGCCCGGACCGCTCCAGCGGCCCCATCATCGCCTCCACCCCCGGAATCTGCTGGTACAGGCGCTGATGCAGCACGGCGTCCATGCGAGTGGCCCAGCGGGTGATGGCGGCCGCGAACACCGGCGCCCCGGGCCGGGCGATCCGCCGGGCTTCGGCCAGCGCGGCCAGCCGGTCCCGCCGCTGGACCAGGTGATACAGCGGGCCGAGCAACAGCACCGCGTCCACGCTGCCGTCGGCCAGGTCGAGGTCCCGGGCGTCGGCCACCGCGGAGTCGACGCGGACGCCGGTCCCGCGGGCCTGCTGGAGCTGGGCCACGTGCAGCGGCATCAGATCCCGGTGCATCACCTGATAGCCCAGGTCAGCCAGCCAGTGCGTGTACCGGCCCGGGCCGCCGCCAATGTCCGCCACCACCGCGGGCGGGGCGGGCAGGTGGCGCAGCACGATCTCTTTGGTCCGCTCGAACTCGAGCAGGCCGGCCGCGCTGACGGCCAGCCGCGCCTCCTCCTCGCCGCGCTCGTAGTAGGTGCGCATGGCGGTCAGGTTCCGGTCCTCGGGCATGACATATCTTGACCCGGCCCGCCGAAAAGACGCAGCTGATTTTCAGCCGCCCGGGCTGGCGGTCAGCTCGGCCACGAAGCCGTCGGGATCCTGCAGGCTGAGCACCAGCCGGTCGACCCGGGCCCGGGTGAACAGCGTGCTGAGCCCGCGCCCGGTGCGCAGGGGCGGGTCCAGGGTCAGCTCAACCAGGCCGTCCGGCCCCCCGTTGACCAGCAGCCGGCCGTGACCGACGTGAACGCCGGTGGTGCCGTGCAGGTCCGCGTCCGAGCGGGCCACCGAGCGCACCTGATCCCGCGGCACGGTCAGCCGGAAGTCCCCCATCCGGACGCGCAGCTGGTCCGGGCCCACCAGCACCCCGGAACGGCCCGGTCCCGAGCCGAGCAGGGCGTCGAGCCAGGCCGTCGGCCGGTCCAGACCCGTCTGGCGGTAGCGGATGAGAAACAGGCGCGGCTCGGGCGGCTGGTCCCCAGACCGGCCCGCGGCATCCTCATGCTGGCCGAGCACGGCGCGGCGGGCGGCGGCGTAGGGTTCGCCGGTCTGGGCCATGCGGGCCCGGGCGGCCGACCTGATCTTGTCGTGCGGCATCGTGCCTCATTCCGGTGACCCGTCCCGGCGCCTGGCCACCATGAAGAGATCACGACGGAACCAGCGATGACAAGTTCACGTGAGGGCTGAGCCGCTCTTGTCCGCGGATGCCCCTCCGGCGCCGGGCCGGTGGAACGCGGATCGGGCCGACGTGACGGCCACCACCAATTCTACGCAGCTGGGACCGGATCAGCCAGCACCGTCGGCCCGCCCAGTTCGCCGGCGGTCAGTCCCGCAGTCGGTCAGTCCCGCAGCCGGTCAGTCCCGCAGCCGGTCAGTCCCGGAGCCGGATGCGGATGGGCCCGCGGGCGGTTCCGGCGTCCACCCGCTGCCCGCGCTGGGTGACGTCCACCTCGCCCCGGTCGGCCAGTCGGGCCGCGGCCGCCCGCACGTCATCCATGAGCGGGCGCCAGCCTTGCGGCCGGGCCGCCCGGGCCGCGTCCGACGGGCAGATCGAAGCCCCGGCCTTACGCTGGCGCAGCAGCGTCAGGATGACGTGCTCCAGGTCGGCCTGGTCGCTCTGCCGCTCTCCCATGCCACCGATTATCCCCCACTGTTATCCCCCCGTGCCGACCACGATGCGCTGACCAGGGAATACGGGCGGGCAAGATTAGCGTGCACCAGGATTTCCCTGGTGACACGCAAAAGTTACTTTCGTTGCCATATCGGACAAGCCAGAAACGCAATGCCCGTGGACAAAATAATCATTCTTGCGTTATTCGTCGCTATGCCGACGGGCGGGGTGATGACGGTCTTACCATGTTTCCGTGCAAATGCTCGCCCGCGGCCGATGACGGGCTTTCCGCCGTCCCCACGCGACCCGGAGACGGGAAGCAGGACGGCCGCGCCAGGAAGGATGCATCGTGATCTTGTCTGAGGCCGACACGCTGCTCGCCCCGGTCACGCAGATTGACGGATTCGTCCTGGCCTGCCTGGTCGATGCGTCCACGGGCATGGTGCTGGCCTCGCGGCAGAACCAGGGTGAGATCAGCCTGCCCACGGCCGCGGCGGGGGCGGCCGACATTGCCCACGTGCTGTCTCTGCTGGCGGGCCAGCTGGCCATGAACGAGGGCCTGGAAGACGTCATGGTGACTTTCAGCGACCATTTCCACGTCATTTATCCGGTAAGCCCGGACCCCGAGGCCCGCATTCTGCTCCTGGTCGTCCTGGATCGGGCCCGCACCAATCTGGCCATGGCCCGGCGTGAGATCCGTACCTTCTGCATGAACTTCGCCTCATGAGCCAGTTGCCCAAGTTTTCCCTTGCCCGCCAGCTGACCGCCTCGGTATGGCCAGGAAAGGCGGCCGACGATTACGACAGTCTGCTCGCCGCCCGTTTCCACAAACTGGCCGCGGCCGGCAGCACCGGCGTGCTGCCGTTCAGCGGAGCGGGCGACGGCGCCATCTACTTCCGGGACGGGGAGATCATCTTCGCCCGCTCGACCCGCACGCCCGGGCCTCCGGACGGCACGGCCGCGGGCGAGACCCCGTACATCCGGCTGGCCGCCGCGCTGGCCATGGCCGAGCCCACCGTCGACGCCACGGCCGAACTGCTGATCACCGAGTCGCGCTTCACGAAGTTCCGGCCGGCCCGGACTCCGGTCAGCGATACGGCTCCCGGCCTCGGCGTGGAAGGGCTGCTGTCCGAGGTGGCCCGGCGGCGGCGGATCCTCGCCCAACTGGCGCCGGTGGTCACCGCCGACAGCACGGTCGCGCGGATCCCGCAGCTGCGAACGCCCGATATCCGGGTGTCGACGCTGCAGTGGGCGCTGCTCATCCGGGTCCGGGACGGGTCCACGCCGCGCTCGCTGGCCTGGGAACTCGGTCGCAGCGTGTTCAGCACCACGCTGGAGATCTACCGGCTGCTGGCTCTGCGGCTGGTGTCGTCGGCCGCCCAGCGCGGGCATCGCAACGGCCACGATCCCGAATATGGCCCGGCCACGATGTCGTTCGTTCGCGCCGTGTCCCCCGAGGCCGTATCCCCCGAGACCGTATCCCCTGAGAAAGGCAGCAGCATGCCAGCAGATGACCTTGCTCCCCGCGGCGGGTCAGGGCCGGACGCGTGATGCCCGCGGACCGCAGGTCCAAGCCACCAGTAGAGGAACGAGTCCGCCGCCAGCTCCAGCGAATCCGGGAGAACGTGACCGGCGTCCACGGCAGCCTCACCGCCACCAGCGACGGTCTGCTGATCGCCCACGACCTGGCCGGCATGGAACCGACCCAGATCGCCGCGCTGGTCGCCACCAGCCTGGCCCTGGGCAGCCGCATGACCCTGTCCACCGGCCGCGGCCAGTTCCGCGAGACCGTCACCCGCGGCACCGAGGGCTATCTGGCCGTCTACGCGGCCGGCCCCAGCGCCATCGTCGCGGTCATCGGCACGCCCCGCCTCAACGTGGGCATGCTCCAGTACCAAGCCCGCGACGTCATCGACCGCATCTCCAAGTATTCGACCGAGTTCGGCACCTGGGCGGCGCCCGCCACCGTCCGGACGGCGGGCTCTGCCCGCCAGGGATCGGAGTCAGCGGAGCCCGCGCCGGAGACGTCGCCGACCCTCCCCAGCCGCCGCAGCACCACGAACTGACCGCGCCCCCAGGGTCGAGCTGCTGAGGCGGAGTGTGCCTCCCCTGTCACGGTGGCGGGGGTGGTGCGCCTGGGGCGGGGGCCCGCCACCGGGTGAGGGTGACTCGGCGCGTGGTGGTCTCGGGGCGTGGGGTCAGGTGAGGCGGCGGAGGCCGTCGAGGACGCGGCGGAGGAGGTCGGGACCGGTGGCGGCGAAGGCCTCGGACTCGGCGGCTTCGGCGGGTTCGGGGCTGTGCCAGTCACCGGCGGGGATGGGCATGGTCGCGACCGAGTTCCGGGGCGGCTGGACCAGGCCGGCACCGGGCTCGCGCCGGGGCAGCAACGGTCGCCACGCGCCGGCCGGGTCGTCCGGGTCTGGCGGGCGCGCCGCCGGGCCGGAGTCCATGGCCGCCGGGCCGGAGTCGATGGCGGCCGGAGCGGCCAGCACGGCGGACGGAACCGGCGGAGCCGCCGTCGACCACTCGGGCCGGGGTGGGCGCCGGTAGCCGGGGTGCGCCGGGGGCAGCCGGCGCGAGGGACGCACGATCGGAACGTCCGTGGGCGCGGGCGGGACCACGGCCGTCGGCGCCGCACCCGAGGGGACCGGCTCTTCGGCCACCGGGCTGGGGACCGGCGGCGGCGGGCTCGCCAGTTCCGGTGAGGCCAGCGGGGTCGGAGCGACGATCGGGGTGAAGCTGGGCTGCCGCCGGACCGGAGGGACGCCTGGGTCAGCTGGGATCGGGGCGGGCCCGCTCCGGGTCGGAAGGGGCTCGGGCCGATCGGCTGGGCCGGGCGGGGGCGATCCAGTTGGGCCGCGGTGAGCGCCCCAGGTCAGGCCGTCCCGGGCCGGACGCGAAGAGCCAGGGTCGCGCACCATCGGAGCGTCGTTCCACCGCGGTACGTCGCGCGGGGCGGCCAGGTTCGCTTGGGGCCCGGTGTCGGCCTGGGCCAGCAGTTCATCCGGGGCAGGCACCCAGGAAGGAGATGGCGCGCCGCGTGGCGCTCTGGCCCCGGCCGCGGGTGGAAGGTCGCCCGGGTAACGGGGGCCGGGTGGCGGAAAGTTACGCGTGGTGGGGGCACCGGCCTGAGCCGACCTGGAGACGGGGGCGGGGTCCGGACGGCTGGGGGCCCGGGGTGCGGGGGGCCGTGGGATGTCGCTCGGCCCGGGCATTCCCCGGGCGGGCGAGTCGGCTGGGCCGGGGGCGCGCCCGTTCAGGGGCCCGGCGAGCGTGGGCTTGGCCCCCGGGAGCCGCGTCGCCGGGCTCTCGGCGCGCGGGGCCGGAGCGGCCGAGTCGGAGGCTGGCGCGGACGAGGCGACCTCTTGGGGTCGGCGTGGAGCCGGAGCGGACGGGGGCGGGATCAGGGTGACGCTGGGGCGCGGGTCCGGGAGTCCGCTGAGGCGGGGCTCCTGGGCACGGCTGGGACGCGAGTCCGGGGACGTACCACCGCGGGGAGGTGAAGGGATGGGGGTGGCCAGGGTGCAGAGGCCACGGCGGAGGAGGATGCCCAGGGCGGTGATGGTGTCGTAGAGGGGGAGGCCGGCCTGGCGGGCGAGGTCGCGGGGGGTCAGGGAGCCGTTGACGCGGCAGGCTATGGCCCATTGTTCGCGGGTGAGGATGGCCGGGCCGCGGTCGAAGTCGGCCAGCGCGATGGGGACGGTGTCGGCGACGCCGGCGCGGGACATCTGCTCGGCCCGGCGGGCGACCTCGGCTTGCACGGTTTCGAGCGGGAGCCGGACGAAGGCCGCGGCCCAGTGGACGCCAGGGGCTTCGAACCTGATGTCCGAAACTGACGATCCGCCCGCCAGCGGGGTGGTCAGCGCGAGCAGGGCGTCGACCATCGCCGAACGCAGAATGGACTGCAGCTCATTCCGCGCCATAAACCCACGCTCAACCAGCATGCCACCGATATCACGGTCAGCTTGATCGCTGCCGCGCAGCAAATTACGCAATTCGGGCGCGGGCTGAAGAACGCCGCATAGGCGAGCGGTCAGATCCGGCGCCCAGGACGCGCGCGCGAAGGTGATCTGACCTCGATCAAGGTAGATGGCCCCGGCCGGATTTCCGTCCACTTCGAGAACGCCCGACGTGCGCTTTCGTCCCAGGCTCTCCAGCACGGCGGCAACTTGCGGCCGGGCCAGAACATCTGATTCGGTCAGCCGAAATCACATCCCCCAGTGCACGTTTCTCACGAAACGCGAACGTCCGCCAAGACCCAGACAGCTGTGTCCGTCACGCCAAACTGCCTGTTCACCGTAAAGTGCTCATTTTGCCGAAACTGGGCATTTGCCAACTAGCCGGACGAATGCCCGTGCGCCGAAAGCCCAGTGTAATGAGGTGGCCCGGGGCGCCGACCTTACTTCTTGGATAGTAAATGCTGGTCCCGGCTAAAAATGGTCCTACCACACCGACTATTTGCAGTTCAGAGCCCTAGTATTACTGAAAGTAGCTGAATAACTACTTAAAGTTAAAAACCCTTTTTGACGTTTTGATTGATGATTAACGCAGACCTTCGCTACCGTGACGGTGCCAAAACACGCACAGTTGGGAGGGCGGATTCCGTGAACATTGAGACGGCTCTCAAGGAAGCCATGACCATTGACGGCGCTGTCGGCGTTTCGTTGGTGGACTGGGACAGCGGTATGTCCCTGGGCAACCTGGGTGGGGGCAAATATCTCGACCTGGACGTTGCCGCCGCCGGCAACACAGAGGTCATCCGGGCTAAAATGCGGACAATGGAGTCACTTCGCCTGGACGACTCCATTGAAGACATTCTGATCACGCTGAACAAGCAGTACCACCTGATCAGGCTGCTGCGGAACTCGCGCAACGAGCAGGGCCTTTTCCTCTACCTGGTCCTCGACCGGCAGAAGGCGAACCTGGCCTTGGCCCGGCACCAGCTCCGGGGTATTGAAAGCGAGCTCGTGGTCTGACCACGGTACTTCCGCCTGAACTGCTGCACAGAAAGTTATTCGGCAGCAGACTGCAATCTGCTGCACCTCGGCCAGGTCGGCTTCGGCTGGGCCAGCTGGTCGCCGACGGCGACCCGAGGTACCAATCCGGGGCCACGTGCCATCCGCCGCCGGCCAGCTCGCGAGCGCGGGCTGAGCCGGGGGCGGCCGGTACGACCAGCAGCACCGCGCCGAGCCGGATCGCCTCGGCGGTCAGCTCGGCCAGGTCCTGCGTTCGGCGGACGAGGCCGGGCTATCACCGGACGCAGGGGCATCGGTGGACGGCGGGCCAGGGCCGGGAACGAGGTTGCTACCTGCGGCTTTGGAGGGGGCGGCGGGTAGCTCGTACATCCACCCCTGCTCGACCGGGTCCAAGCCCAGCCCGTTCAGCAGCGCAGACGCGCGACCAGGCGGCCAGGCGGCCACGAGCAGTTCGGCACCGTCCTCGGCCCAGATCCCGGGCCACCGGCCAGGGTACGCTCGCGGGACGGGGACTCCGCAGAAGCGAGGTGGCGGGATGCCGGGTGACGGCCGGGAAGGCAACCGCGTGTTCGGCGTGCCCCGAGGACCGGAGGCGCGCGCCCACCGGCCCGAGCCGCAGCGGGTGCTGGGGTTCCCGGTCACCGTGTTCAGCAACGTGGACACGGAGTTCTTCCGCGGGTTCGTGCACCCGGTCAAGGCCTACCGGCGCTGGTCACGGCGCCGGCGGCTGGGGGCGTACGCCGTGGACGACGACACCCCCAGCCGCAACGGCTGACACCGGCTACGGCGTACCCGGCTCGGTCAGCCCGGTCTCCGACTCCGGCAGGTGGTGCTCGCCGGCGGTCGCCTCCAGCTCGGCCGCCTCGGCCTCGGCGACCCGGGTCTCGGCGGCCACGTCGACCGACCGGGTGAAGAAGTAGTAGAGCAGGCCGGCCACGGGCAGCCCGATGAAGAACGAGATGTCGGCCCCGCCCAGGGCCTTGGCCGCCACCCCCTCGAACAGCGTGCCGACGTCGAAGAACGGGACCATGGCCGCGAACCCGATGACGTAGGCCGCGATGCCGCGCCAGCCCCAGCGGCCGTACATGCCACGGGGGTTGAAGATCTCCGCGATCGCGTAGTGGCCGCGCCGGACGATGTAGTAGTCGACCAGGTTGACCGCCGTCCACGGGATGAACAAGTACAGGATCAGCAGCAGGAAGTTGTTGAAGTTGCCCAGGAAGTTCTGGGTCGCGGCCAGCGCGCCGATCAGCGACAGCACCGCGGTCAGGCCGACGGTGACGATGCGGAGGCTGATCGTGGGCCGGATCTTCTTGAACGAGTCGACCGCGCTGATCAGCGTGAGCGAACCGCCGTACATGTTCAGCGCGGTGACCGAGATCAGGCCCAGGGCGGCCAGGACCAGCACGATCTCGCCGAACCCGTCGAACACCTTGTTGCCGACCGCGTTGATCTCGGCGATACCGGTGCCGTCGAAGTTCTTTCCCGCCCAGGCGGCCAGCGTGGCGCCGACGATCATCATCCAGCCGCCGCCGATGGCCGAGCCCCAGTAGGTCCAGTAGAAGGTCTTGCGCACGGTCACCGAGGGCGGCAGGTAGCGCGAGTAGTCGGACACGTAGATGGCCCAGCTGATCTGGTAGCCGGCCACCACGCCGAACTGACCCAGGAACGGGGTGGCGTGGAACGTGCCCAGGCTGAACGTCCCGGCCGGGTAGTGGATGAAGAACAACGTGATCGTGAAGATGCCGAAGATCAGGATCATCGCGTAGGTCAGCCACTGCTCGGCCCGGTGGATCAGGTCGTAACCGACCAGCGCCACGACCAGGGCCACCACGGTGATGATGACCACCCACAGCTTGGTCGGTCCGTGCGCCACCGTGCTCATCGACTCGCCGGCCAGGATCGTGTTGAACACGTTGAAGCCGGCGTACTGGACGTAGGCGAACAGCCAGACCAGCAGCGCGCCCAGGTAGCCGAACTGCGGGCGCGACTGGATCATCTGCGGCAGGCCCAGCTGCGGGCCCTGGGCCGAGTGGAACGCCATGAACAGCGTCCCGACCAGCGTGCCGATCGCGATCGACACCACCGACCAGAACCAGGACGCGCCCTCGCTGATGCTGATCAGGCCCACGGCCAGGGTGGCGATCTGTGCGTTCGACATGAACCACAGCGGGCCGAGGTGCCAGATTTTGCCGTGCCGCTCGTTCAGCGGCACGTAGTCGATGGAGCGGACTTCCAGACCACCGGTCCGCGTCTGCGTGCTTGCCATGGACATACTGTGACGGCAGACGGCGCATAACGGAATATCTTCCGGCCAGCAACTTGATCACGATGTCAGCTGGCCCGCGCCAGGTCAGAGGGGCAAGCCGGTCCACCGGAGGCGAGCCCGTGAGCTGATCCGCCCCGCCGGCCCGGCTGTGACCGTTGCGTCTGGTGGGGCGGGATATGTAACAGATCGCGTCCCATCGGAAGATATTTCCCGCTGGGCCCGGGTCAGCCAAGACCGGCCGTGGCCTGCGAAAGCGCAGACCGGTGGTTACCGGACGTGTAACGCGAACGTGACGCACGGCGAGATTTCGGATGCCGCATGGGTGAACGGACGCTACGATCATTCGATTCTGGGAGAAGTCTGGATGTTACTTAAATTAACGACATGTGAACGGGAGCCGAGCGGGGATGGCGGAGGAGCGGTCGTGGCTGCGGCGGATTCGCCGTCCGGGGCCACTGGTGGCGTTGTCGATCGCCTACCTGGCCCTGGTGTCCGGGGTGATGATCTGGCGCGGCATCTCCGTGTCACCGGACTACCTGCTGCTGTGTATGGTCCCGCTGGCCCTGCTGACCGGGCGGTTCGTGTCCTTCCTGCGCGACTATGTGCCGTTCGTGGCGCTGTTCCTGGGCTACGAGGCGCTGGCCGGGATCGCTCCCAAGCTCGGCGTCAAGCCCAAGGTCTGGGCCATGGTGGACGTCGAGCGGTGGATCTTCGACGGCCGCTCCCCCAACGAGGTGCTGCAACGCCACTTCGCGCACCTGCACTGGCTGATCGTCGCCTGCACGGTGGTGTACTTCTGCCACTTCCTGTACCCGCTGCTGATCGGGCTGGTGCTGTGGCTGATTGACCGGAAATTCTTCCTGCGCTACGTGGTGGCCCTGCTCGGCATGTCGTTCGTGGCGTTCGTGGTGTTCCTGCTGGTGCCGACGGCGCCGCCGTGGCTGGCCAACGACTGGCACGCGCTGCCGGGCGTGCGCGACCTGGTGTACCGGACGCTGCCCAGCGCGCTCAGCCCCTACTTCAAGCGGCTGGACGCCGACCCGGTGGCCGCGTTCCCCTCGCTGCACGCGGCCTACCCGGTGCTGGGCGCGCTGGCGCTGTGGCAGGTGAACCGCAGAACCGCCTACTTCACCGTGCCGTGGTGCTTCATCGTCTTCTTCAGTGTCGTGTTCCTGGGCCAGCACTACGCGATCGACGTCTTCGGCGGCATCGCGGTGGCCGTGGCCACCTGGCTGATCATGAACTACCTGGTCGTACCGCACGTACGGGCCCTGTCGGCCAGCACCGGGGCCGAGGAACGGGTCGTGGCCGCCGACGAACCCGGGCCGGGGACGTCGCCGGACAGCTACCGGCCCGGGCCGGACGCCGGGGCCGGGACCGAGCTCCAGGAGCCCGGGCAGACCGGCGGTGACGCCGCCGAGCCCCCCGCCGAGCCCGCCGCCGCGACTCCGCCCGGGGGCTCCCGGAAGCGGTAGAGCAGGATCGACCCGTCCAGCACTCGCACCGGGCACCAGGGCCGCAACCAGCTCAGCTCGGCCCGGTTGCTGCTGTTGAGGGCGGTCACCGAGACCGCGACCCAGCCGGTCACGTGCTGAGCCGGATCGGCGGGCAGGGCCCGCGATCCCGGGATGGCGGCCGCGTCCACCCCGCGCGGGCCGAAGTACAGCACGTACGGGTGGTGGGCCGCGCTCCAGGCGCTCAGCGCGTACAGGCCCTGGCCCCAGTCGACGTTGGAGTCGGTCACGGCGGTGTAGGCGGGCCGGAACGGCCAGGTCGTCCAGGCCAGTGACTGCGGGAACGAGGTGGCGGTGGCGGCCACGCTGAGCGCGCTGGCCACGGCGACCCCGGCCAGGGCCCTCCGTCGTGCCACCGGGCGCCAGCGGGCCACCAGCGGCACCAGCGCCCCGGCCAGCGCGACGGCCAGGGCCAGGGTGGGCAGCAGGTAGCGCAGCCCCACGTCGCGCGGGGTGGTCAGGTAGAAGGCGGCCAGCGCGGCCGCGGGCAGGCCCACGCCCCAGACGGCCGCATGCCGGTGGCTCCGGGGCAGCCAGCAGCAGGCCACCAGCCCGGCCCCGAGCAGCAGCAGGCTGGCCAGGGGCCACTTGATGACCAGGCTGACCGGCCAGAACCACCAGCGGCCGCCCTGGTAGGCGACACCGGCCACGAAACCAGCGGCCGGCTGGGTGTACTGGGTGGCCAGGAAGTGCAGGCCGTCCAGGTACGGCCGGGGCAGGATCACGGCCGGGTGGGCGATGACGGCGGGATCGAGGACCAGGTAGCCGAGCCACAACCCGGCCAGGCCGATCAGCGTGGGCAGGGCGGCGGCCCCGGCGATCCGGCCCACGGCCGGCCAGCCCCGGACCGGCCACTGGCGGCGGGTCTCGGCGACCAGGACCACGGCCAGGCCGCAGGCCACCACCACCAGCCCCGAGATCTGGCTGCCGGCCACGGCCGCAAAGGCCAGCCCCAGCCCGACCAGTGACCACCGGGTCCGCCGCCGCCGCCAGCGCACCAGGGCCCACGAGGTCAACGCGGTGGCCAGGGCGAACGGGGTGTCCACGCCGTCCAGGTGCCCGAGGCCGAGCACGAGCGGCGAGGCCAGCCACAGGGCGCCGGCCAGCAGTCCGGCCAGGGCCGACCCGAACAGCTCCATGGCCAGGGCGAACAGCACGAAGGCCACGGCCGCGGTCTCGGCCAGCGGCACCAGCCGGGACGCGAACGTGACCGGCCGCACGTGACCGGCCGCGAGCTGGGCGTCCAGGAACCGGGTCGCGTAGGCCTGCTCGTCATTGCCCGACCAGGCGCCGTTGCCGGGGATGACCGGATGGGTGAACAGGACCGGCAGCGCGGCCAGGGCCTTGGGCAGGGGCGGGTGCTCGTCGTTGAGGGTGACGTCGTGATGCAGGATCCCGGCCAGGCCCGCCGACACGTAGACCGGCTCGTCGAAGGTCGGCCCGTCCGACCAGGCTTCGGCGGTGCCCAGGGCCAGGAACCCCACGGCCAGCAGAACCAGGGTCAGGAGCGGGACCAGACGCCACGCGCGTGGATCCCGGATATCGCTACGGCGGCCACGATCAGCCCGGGCCGCCACCATTGAAGTGAACATCCGAACCGTTAACGAGTGAACGGCGCAAAAAGATGCCTCGCCCCGGCGGGCTGGAACCGGGGCGAGGCATCGTCTGGAGAAACTCAGACCTTGGTCAGCATCTCGAAGAAGGCCCGGTAGTCGCGCAGGGCGTTGCGCAGGTTCTCGGTGTCCGAGCCCTGATCGCTCTGCTTGTCCCAGGAGCCGCGCAGCGTCTGCTCACGCTCCTGCAGCGCGCTGACCAGTGAGTTGGTTACCTGGGAGACGAGATCGGCGGCCTGGGACACCGAGCCCCGGGGGTCGTCCACAAAGGCCGACTGGATCCGGGCCCAGTCATCGTGCAGCTCCGAGCCGTGGCTGACCAGCGGGGCCGAGGCGGCCTGGACGCCGGTCGTGCTGCCGGTGCCGGGAGCGCCCGGAACCGGACCGCCGGTCGTGGTGCCGGCGGTGGTCGTGGCATCCGGGGTGGTGGCCGTCGTGGCGGTCGAGTCGGCGGCGGGGTCCGGGGTGGCGGCCGGGCCGGCCGAGTCGGTCGTGGCGGCCGAGAGCGACGTTGCTCCCGCATGCCCGGTGCCCGGAGCGGGCGCGTTCGGGTCGGCCGGGGCGCCGGAGCCGCGGGTGAAGGTGGAGTCCGGAGCCACTTCGGGGTCCTGCGTGGTGCGCAGATCAGAAGCGGTATCGGTGACGGCCGGGGCGTCCGGGTCGGCCGGGGCGTCCGGGTCCGCGGTGGCTCGGGAGCCGTTGGCGACCGGGTCGCCGGTCACGGAGTCGCCGGTCACGGAGTCGCCGCCGGGGTCGGTGCGTTCCACCGCGGGCTCACCGGCCTGGCCGGGCACGACCGAGCCGTCCCGGCCCGCGACGTAGTCCGGGCCATGGTTACCCGCTACCCATTCGCCGGGAGTGTCGGACGGCTCGTCGCCGGCGTGGCGGCCGGTCGTGATGCCGTCGCCGATGGGCGTGTCGGCCCGGTCATCGTCGGCGTCGAGCGGGTCGCGGAGCGGGTCCCCGTGGCCACCGAGCGGCTGGTCGCCGTGCTGGTCATCCGGCTCGCGGAACAGCGGGTCGTCGCTGGTCGCCGGGTCTTGCCCGGTGGTTGTTTTCTGGTCGCGCGGCATCAGCTCATCCTCTCGTCGAACGCTGAGGCGAGACGGCTTCGTCGGTGCCGACGGGGCCGGCCGGGTCAGCCGAAGTTCCGTTGGTGGACGCCGGGACGTCCGTGGCCCGCGTCTCGGCGGCGGGCGAAGGCTCGGTCGCGACCGGAGTCTCGGTGGCGACGGGGGCCGTGGTGTCGGTCGAGGGCGCCGCGTCGGCCGGAGCGGTGGCCGGGTCCGGAACGGCTCCGGTCGCATCGCTGGTCTCGGTGGCGCCGCGGTGGGCGGCGGTGTCGTCGGGCGTGCCGACCAGCTCGTGGAACAGCTCGCGGTACTTGAGCATGGCGTTGCGCAGGTCGTCGGTGGTGGCGGCCCCGGTCCCGGCCCGTTCGCTGATGGTCCGGGCCTCGCGGTACCGGGTCAGCGTCGGCGCGTGGTCCACGGACAGCGCGTCCATGGCCTCGTCGTGGTCGTCGGTGGGGTAACCGCGGGTCCGCATGACCGTGGTCACCAGCGTGGCGGCCTGGGTCACCGACTCGGTCGGGGTGTCGACGAAGCGTTCCTGAATGGCGTTCCATTCGCCCTGGAAGCGGGCGCTCTCGTCACTGGTCAGCGGCCGGATGTCGAGCTTGGCCACGCGCCGCTGGCGGGCGGACAGTTCCGCCTCGGCCTTACGGCGGTTTCCGGTCTCGGACACGACCCGGTCGTACTCGGGGCCAAATTGCTGGCGCAGCCGGCGTCTGCGCATTTCCATCGCACCTAGCGCCACTGCGGCAATCACCACGACGATGACAACCACGATGGCAATCACGGCTCCGGTTGACATGATTACCTCCCGAATGGGTTGAGCCACACCCCGAATGCCCGGAGGAATCGACACTAAACGGCAAGCCTCGGGTCAATCGACGGCAAAGTCGCCGGTGGCCGGGCCGCCGCCGCCGGTCGCGAGCACGGACCGGCCACCCGGCTTCCGGGCCGGACAGACCGGGATGGAATATCCCAAAGCAGTCCACCACCCAGCCGGTGGCCGTCATTGTGATGGCCGAATGGCTCCTTGGTCCAGCCGGCCAACGGATCGGCGCCGGCCACGCCGGGTGGCCACCCCGGGCGGCCATTCAGCGCGGCGTCACAATGGCGGCTGGCTGGCTGCTGACCTGCGCTTCGACCACGCTGGGGCCTGACCGGAATCACGGCCTCATTTATTTATCGAAGGTCTCGTGACTGGCTCACGCCAAAAGCCGACGAGAAGACGCTCAGGGCCGTCTGACGACTCGAATGTGTGACCTTCGGCTGAGGAAGATCGGGAAATGATCATCAGGCGGTCAGCGGCGAGCGCGTCCTCAGGCCGGGCGGCGGGCGCGCGGGCTGGGGGCACCGGTGTGCGGCAGCCGGCCGTACCACTCGGCCCCGGGGATGACGCGGCCCATGATGGCCTGGGAGATGTCCCGCAGCTGTTCGACCTGTTCCGGACGCAGCGCGTCGATGACCAGCTCGCGGACGGCGGCCACGTGGCCGGGGGCGATGGCCTCGACCTTGGCCAGGCCCTCGTCGGTCAGCACGGCGTTGGTGTACCGGCCGTCACCCGGGCAGGCCTCACGCCGGACCCAGCCGCGTCGCTCGAGCCTGGTCACTACGTGTGACAGCCGGGACAGCGACCCATTGGCCAGCACGGCCAGGTCGCTCATGCGCAGCGTCTGGTCGGACGCCTCCGACAGCCGGGACAGCACCATGTACTCGAAATGGCTGATGCCCGCGTCACGCTGAAGTTGCGCATCCAGCGCGGCCGGGAGCTTGATGAACACACCAACCAGGCGTATCCAGGCGTCGCGCTCGTCGTCGCTCAGCCACGGCGGCTGGGCGTCCGTCGACGGCACTGCGGGCGCGGGGCCCTGATCAGGGCGGTCGGCGGCCATCATGACGCTAGCCTACGCGGAGTAATCGGGATGAGTACGGGCACGCTGGCCCGCGGGCAGGAAATGATCACGAAATGGTAACCGCCAGTGGGGCCGAAAACGTTACACACGACCCGGGATGACTTGACGGCCACCGGCGCTGTTCATACTGTTAGTTGAAGCTTCAAGTTACCGGAACGGGGTGACGGCCGTGGGGTCGCCAATGTTTCCCGAGGTGCCAGGCGGGGCGTTCGACCAGTTCGTGGGCGACGCCGAGCAGGTCAGCCAGGCCCAGCGGGTGTGGACGCCGGACGACGGGCCGATGCCCGCCCTCTACCTCAGCCACGGAGCGCCGCCGCTGTTCGACGACGCGCCGTGGATCGGCGAGTTGTTCACCTGGGCGCAGGCGCTGCCCAAGCCGCGAGCCATCCTGATCGTCAGCGCGCACTGGGAGTCGGCGCCGATGATGCTGTCGGCCTCGGGGGCCGGGACGCCGCTGGTGTACGACTTCGGCGGATTCCATCCGCGGTACTACCAGATGACCTACCGCACGCCGGACGCCGGTGACCTGGCCGGGCGGGTGACCGCACTGCTACCGGACCGGGAGCCGGTGCACGAGCACCCCAGCCGCGGGCTCGACCACGGAGCCTGGGTACCGCTCAAGGTGATGTACCCGCTGGGTGACGTGCCCGTCCTGCAGCTCAGCCTGCCCACCCACGACCCGGGGCGGCTGCTGGAGATCGGGCGGCGGCTCCGGCCCCTGCGCGAGGACGGCGTACTGGTCATCGGGTCCGGGTTCATGACCCACGGGCTGCCGTTCCTGACCCGGGACATGGTCGTCGAGGGCAAGGTGCCGTCCTGGTCGGCCGACTTCGACGCCTGGGCGGCCGACGCGCTCGGCCGCGGCGACGTGGAGACGCTGGCCCGCTACCAGGCCGAGGCGCCGGGCATGCCGTACGCCCACCCGACCGTGGACCACTACATCCCGTTGTTCATCACATTGGGCGCGGCCGAACAACCCGATCAGCCGGTCACCACGGCGATCGAGGGCTACTCGCTGGGGCTGTCCAAGCGGTCGTTCCAGGTCGCCTGAGCGGACTCCAGAAACAAAGAACCCGCGCTCGCAGGGCGCCGGCGGGGCCACGCTGCCTCGCCGGACGAACCCTGCGGCACGGTTCTCTCCGAACGTACGGCCCGTTTAACAACGATTTAACGTACTGGGATGTAACAAGTCGGACTCACCCTTCTGAGGCTGCTGGGGGGTTTGGGGGCTGCTGAGGGGTGGCGGCTGGGGCTGTTGGGTGCCAGTGGGGCGGCTCAGGCGGGGGCGAGCTTCTGGATCTCGGCCCACAGGTCGCGGTAGGCGCGGCTGGCCGGGCTGCGCGGGGCGAATGCGGGCACCGGGGCCCGTTCCACCGCCATCCGCTCGATGACGGCCAGGGCCGGGATGGTGGTGGCCGCGACGTCGTGGCGTTCGGCGGGCAACTGCTCGGCGATCTCCCGGTGCAGCCGCTTACGCCGGTCGATCATGGAGAAGAAGGCCAGCACCTCGGGCCGCGGGCCGCTGAAGCCGGCCACGAACTCGGTCAGCTGGTCCAGCGTGCGCACGGACAGGGTGGCCGGGATGAGCGGGACCAGGATGAGGTCGGCCGCGTGCAGCACGTTCTCGGAGACCAGGGACACGCTGGGCGGGCAGTCCAGGAACACCACGTCGTAGTCCCCGGCCAGCGGCTCGAGCAGCCGGGACAGCTGGCGGACCGGCTTCTTGGCGTCGTCCAGCAGCAGGTCCATGTTCCGGTAGGTGAAGTCGCCGGGCAGCAGGTCGAGTCCGTCGAAGTCGGTGCCCTTGATCGCCCCGTCCAGGGTGCGGGTGCCCTTGATGAGCGCCTTGCCGCCGCCCTTGACCCGGGCCCGGACGCGAAACATGTAGGTCGCCGCGGCCTGCGGGTCCAGGTCCCAGAGCAACGTGCGCAGGCCGTCCTGGGCGGCCAGGTAGGCCAGGTTGACGGCGGCCGTCGTCTTGCCCACGCCACCCTTGATGTTGTACGTCGCGTGGATCCTCATGCGCTGGTCCGGGGGGCGGTCAGCGCGTCCAGCCGGCGGCGGCCCGTGCTGCCCGCGAACCCCGCGAACCGGCCCGCGAACTCGGCCCGGGCCTGTTGCTGCCGCCGCCCGAGCTGGCCCGCCAGCTCCCCCATGGCCAGCAGGGCCGGGGCCGGGGCGGCCTGCCGGGCCAGCATGGCCGCGGCCAGCGACTGGATCTCGTGCTGCTGCACCTCGCAATCCTGGAACTCGCCCAGGCAGTCCTGCAGCCGCTTGAGGTCGCCGACCATGGCCCGCTGGACCTGGGGATCGTGCAGGCTGGCGAAGAATTCGAGCACGTAGCGCAGCTCCTTGCAGCGTTTGCGCAGGGTGTGCAGGCTTTCGGCGGGCGAGTCGTCGGTGATGGCGGCGCCCATCCGGATCACCTTGTGGTAGGCCCGCCGGGTCCGGTCGGCGGCCAGATCCCCGGTCCGGGGGCTGGCCGGGCTGCGGCGGTTGGCCCTGGGCACCAGCAGGGCCTTGCGCCAGTCCCCGAGCACGGTGGCGAACCGGTCCGACCGCAGCCCCCGGTTGAGGGCCCGGCGCGCGGCGGCGCGGCGCCCGGTCAGGTAGACCCGGAACGGCTCCAGGTCGGCGGGCTGGGCCGCCACCAGCCCGGCTGCCCGCGCGGGCAGCTCTTCCAGCTGGACATCGAGATCACGCAGCGGGGTGGTGATGTCGCCCAGCCAGCGGAATTCGGAAGCGAAGCGCAGGGTCAGTTCGCCGGGCAGCTGGTCACCCAGCAGCTTGAGCGCGGACCGGGTGCGCCGGATCGCGATGCGCAGGTCGTGCAGGAATTCGGGGTCGGTGTCGTGCAGGACGCCGTTCAGGTTGGCTTCCAGGGTGTCCAGCTGCTGGAGCAGCAGGGTCTTCACGGCCTCCCGGCCGGGCATGGCCGGGCGCAGCCTGAGGTCGACCTTGCCGCTGTAGTCCAGGGCGTGGCGACCGGTGGCCTCGAGGGCGGCGTCGAGGGGGGTCTGACGGCTGGCGGTGACCCCATTGGTGGTGGCCAGGAGACGGCGGGCCCGCCGGGCGGCGGGCTGGTAGCCGCGGACCTCGCTGACGCTGAGCCAGGCCGGGAGCGGGTCGCGGGGGCCGGGCTGGGTACCGGGGCGGGTGAGGGTGTCGACGTGCAGGCGGACGACCGTCTTCTGGTCCGGGTTGAGCAGACGCAGCTCGCTGGTCTGGCCGGTCGCGGTGGCCACGGCAAGCAGGGCCCGGTTGCCGATGATCTTGGCCAGGCGATTTTTGAGGGGACCTGCGGGGAGGGCTTCGATACGGGCGGGCCAGCGGGGGGCCCGCGTGGGGCTGGTGGTGCCGGCGGTGCTGGCGGGGCCGGCGGGGCTGGTGGTGCTGGCGGGGCCGTTGAGGGTGGCGGTGAGCTGGGGGCCGTCGGTGCTGGTGAGCACCAGCTCACTGGTGTTTCGCTCGGTGACGTGCTGGAGGGTGAGACCGACCCGGTACAGGCGCCAGTCGAAGGTGTCCAGCCAGATGCGCCGGGCCCGTCGAGCGGGGCGATCGCCGTCGGTCACGGTGAAGGACGTGGACAGCTGCGCCCGCACCTCGCCGAGCGCCTGATGACCAGGTTCAGTAAGCACGAAATCGCGCGATCGGCCCTCCACGTCGCGGACGGTATCACCCGCAGGTGGCCTTATACCAGACGGCCTCAGGC
>DASXJM010000680.1:0-4439 GCA_036497405.1 Streptosporangiaceae bacterium
CAGCAGCGGCTGGGCCCGCAGTGGTACACCGGCTCGGCCGACGCCATCTACCAGTCCCTGAACCTGATCAACGACGAGCGGCCGGACCACGTCATCGTGTTCGGGGCCGATCACGTGTACCGCATGGACCCCTCGCAGATGATCGCTCAGCACGTCGAGCACGGGGCCGGGGTCACCGTGGCCTGCATCCCGGTGCCGCGGGACGAAGCCACCGAGTTCGGCGTGGTCGCCGTGGGCCAGGACGGCCGCACGGTCACCGAATTCCTGGAGAAGCCGGCCGACCCGCCCGGGATCCCCGGGCAGCCGGATCTGGCCTACGCCTCCATGGGCAACTACGTGTTCGACACCAACGTGCTGGTCGATGCGCTGCGTAAGGACGCGGCCGACGACTCCAGCCGGCACGACATGGGCGGCAACATCGTGCCCACGCTGGTCAAGGACGGCGGCGCGCAGGCCTACGACTTCCTGACCAACACGATCCCCGGCGCGAAGGCCGACGACGTCCCCTACTGGCGCGACGTCGGGACCCTGGACTCCTACTTCGACGCGCACATGGACCTGTGCGCGGTCCAGCCGCTGTTCAACCTGTACAACAACCGCTGGCCGATCCTCACCTACGTGCCCTCGCTGCCCCCGGCCAAGTTCGTGCACGAGTCCGGCGACCGGGTCGGCCGGGCCGTGAACAGCCTGGTCAGCAACGGGGTCATCGTGTCCGGCGGGTTCGCCCGCGAGTCGGTGCTGTCTCCGGGCGTGCGGATCAACAGCTGGGCCTCGGTGGAACGGGCGGTGCTGCTGGACAACACCCGCATCGGCCGCCACGCCGTGGTCCGGGACGCGATCCTGGACAAGAACGTTGAGGTGCCGGAGGGCGTGATGGTAGGCGTGGACAAGGAGCACGACCGGGCCCGCGGCTTCGTGATCTCGCCCGGCGGCGTGACCGTGGTCGGCAAGGGCCAGCCGGTGACCCCGTGACCGGCCCCGTGACCCCGGCGGGCGTGGGCGCGAGCGAACTGCTCAAGGTGGCCCTGCTGACCCGGGAGTACCCGCCCGAGGTGTACGGCGGCGCCGGCGTGCACGTCACCTACCTGGCCCGCGAGCTGGCCGGCCTGGTCGACCTGACCGTGCACTGCCAGGGCAAGGACCGGGCCGACGCCGTCGCCCACCGGCCCTGGGACCTGCTGGCCCACACCAACCAGGCGCTGCAGACGGTCTCCACCGACCTGTCCATGACCGCCGGGGCCGAGGGCGCCGACCTGGTCCACTCGCACACCTGGTACGCCAACCTGGGCGGCCACCTGGCCTCGCTGCTGTACGGCATCCCGCACGTGGTCACCATGCACTCGCTGGAGCCGCTGCGGCCGTGGAAGGCTGAGCAGCTCGGCGGCGGCTACGCCATCTCGTCCTGGTCTGAGCGGGTGTCGGCCACGGCCGCGGCCGCGGTGGTGGCCGTGTCCGACGGCATGTGCGCCGACATCCTGTCCGCCTATCCCGAGATCGACCCGGCCAAGGTCCGGGTCATCCGCAACGGGATCGACACCGCCGAGTACGCGCCGGACCCCGGCACCGACGTGCTGGAACGGCACGGCATCGACCGCCACCGCCCCTACGTGATCTTCGTCGGGCGGATCACCCGGCAGAAGGGCGTGCCGGTCCTGCTGCGGGCCGCGGCCGAGCTGGACCCGTCGGCCCAGCTGGTGCTGTGCGCCGGGCAGGCCGACACCCCGGAGCTGCTGGACGAGGTGACCGGCCTGGTCGACGGGCTCAAGGCGACCCGGTCGGGGGTGATCTGGATCCCGGAGATGCTGCCCAAGCAGGACGTGATCCAGCTGCTCACGCACGCCGCGGTGTTCGCCTGCCCGTCGCTGTACGAGCCGCTGGGCATCGTCAACCTGGAGGCCATGGCCTGCGGCACGGCCGTGGTCGGGTCCCGGGTCGGCGGCATCCCCGAGGTGGTCGACGACGGCACGACCGGGCTGCTGGTCCCGGCCGACGATCCGCCCGCGCTGGCCCAGGCCCTCAACACCGTGATGGGCGACGCGGCCCTGGCCACGTCCATGGGCCAGGCGGGCCGGGACCGGGCCGTGGCCGAGTTCGGCTGGCGGACGGTGGCCGAGCAGACGGCGGCGCTCTACTCCGAGCTGGTGTCGGGCCCCGGGTCGTCGTAGAGCACGGGCTGGGGGCCGCTCAGATCGGCGTCCCCGGACACCTCCAGGGGCTCCGGCGCCTCGGGCAGGACCCGGTCGAAGTAGGACTTGGCCGCGGCCCGGGTGCCGACGTCGACCCCGGCCCGCTCCGACATGTACCAGCGGTGCTCCAGGATCTCGTGGAAGATCTCGGTCGGGGCCAGCCGCCCGCGCAGGTCGGCCGGGATGGCCTCGACCACCGGCTCGTACACCTCTTCCCGCCACCGGTTGGCCGCCACGAAGTCGGGCACCGGCCGTCCTTCCTTCTGCTCCAGCCAGGCCCGGAAGGAGGCGATGTCGTTGAGCAGCCGGCGGGCCTGGTTCTCGCCGGCGTCGATCCCGGCCCGCAGGAACAGCTGGCGGCTGTGCACGCCGGTGTCGGCGACCCGGGTCCGGACCCGGAGCCGGTTCCCGTCCGGGGTGCTGATCAGCTCGACTTCCTCGGCGTCGAAGCCGAGCTGGTTGAGCCGCCGCAGCCGCTTGGCGATCCGGTAGCGCTGCTCGTCCGGGCGCAGGATCTCCTCCCGGGTCAGCTCGTCCCACAGCGCGGTGTACCGGCGTTGGAGCTGCTCGGAGATGTCCAGCGGGTCGACGTCCTTGGGCAGCAGTTCGCCGGCCTCCAGGTCGAGCAGCTCACCGTAGACCCGTTCCTGGGCCAGCTCCAGGTCGTACTCGCGCTGGCCCTTGGACAGCTCCGGGTGCTGCTCGCTGGTCTCGGCGTCGACCAGGTAGGCCTCCAGCGTCCCGGCGTCGTAGCGGAACAGCGTGTTCGACAGCGAGCAGTCGCCCCAGAAGAACCCGGACAGGTGCAGCCGCACCAGCAGCTCGACCAGGGCGTCCAGCAGCCGGTCGGTGGGCTGGCCGCCGCGGGGCCGGGAGAACACCGCCCGGTAGGTGGTGGCGTAGGTCAGGAACTTGGTGACCAGGACCGAGTCCAGGCTGGGCCCGCGGTCGACCGCGACCCCGACCACGTCGACGGCCGGGATGTTCAGCTCGTCCAGCGACCGCAGCAGCGTGTACTCGCGCCGAGCCAGTCGCTCGGGCAGCTCCTTGAGCGCGTAGAGTACGCCGTCGTCCTCCACGAACCGCACGATGTGGCGGTGGATGCCGCGCTGGCGGATCTCCACCAGCCGCTCGTCCTGCCAGTCCTCCAGGGGCTCGTCCCACGGCAAAGTGAGCAGGCCAGCGGCCTCTTGGGCGGGTGGGGTGAACACGAAGCGCACGAGTTAGCGTAACCGATCAGGAGGCGACGCCAACATGCCCGCAGACGTGCTGACCGACCGGGCCGTCAACCGTGCCCTGCTGGCCCGGCAGCACCTGCTGGCCCGGGCGCCCGGCTCGGCCCTCGACATGGTCCGGCACCTGTGTGGTCTTCAGGCCCAGGCGCCGTTCCCGCCCTACTACGGGCTGCTGGCCCGGCTGGACGGCTTCCAGCCCGAACAGCTGGCCAGCCTCCTGGAGAGCCGGAAGGTGGTCCGGATCGCGCTGATGCGGAGCACCATCCACCTGGTCACCGCCGACGACGCGCTGGCCTGGCGGCCGCTCATCCAGCCGGTGCTGGACCGGGGCCTGGCCAGCAACTGGGGCAAGGGCCTGACCGGCCTGGACCTGGACCAGGTCGCCGCCCGGGGCCGGGAGCTGACCGCGGAACAGCCGCTGACCTTTGCCGACCTCGGCGCCGCGCTGACCCGGACCTTCCCCAACCACCCCGGCGACGCGCTGGCCATGGCGGTGCGGTGCCGGGTCCCGCTGGTGCAGGTGCCGCCGCGAGCGGTGTGGGGTAAGAGCGGCCTGGCCCGGCACACCCCGATCGACGTCTGGCTGGACCGCCCAGAGCCGGAGCCAGAGCTGGAACCCGCCCCGCGCCCTCAGGCCTTGACCGCTCTGGTCGAGCGCTACCTGGCCGCCTTCGGACCGGCCACCATCCAGGACGTGCAGACCTGGTCCGGCCTGACCCGGCTCCGCGAAATCGTGGAACCCATGCGCGACCGGCTCCGGACCTTCACCGACGAACGCGGCCGTGAGCTCTTCGACCTGCCCGACAGCCCGCGCCCGGATCCGGACGTGCCCGCGCCGCCCCGGCTGGCCGCCGAGTTCGACAACCTGATCCTGTCCCACGACGACCGGACCCGGGTCATGGCCGACGACGACCGCCGGAAGTTGTTCAAGCAGCTGAACAGCTTCCCGGGCAGCGTGCTGCTGGACGGGTTCGTGGCCGGCGCCTGGCGGGTGAAGCGGGCCAGGGGCACGGCCACC
>DASXJM010000681.1:0-7346 GCA_036497405.1 Streptosporangiaceae bacterium
GACCTGGGCCTGAACGGTCACGTCAAGCGCGGTGGTGGGCTCGTCGGCAATGAGCAGTTCCGGGTTCAGCGCCATGGCCATGGCGATCATCGCCCGCTGCCGCATACCGCCGGAGAACTGGTGCGGATAGTCGTCGACGCGACGGTCCGGCTGGGGGATGCCGACCAGCCGGAGCAGGTCGACGGCCCGCTTGCGAGCCTGGGCCTTGGACACGTGCTTGTCGTGCTGGCGGATCATCTCACCGATCTGCCAGCCCACTTTGTAGTAGGGGTGCAGGCTGGACAGCGGGTCCTGGAAGATCATGCCAACCTTGGCCCCGCGCACCTGCTGGAGGTCGTGACCGCTCATGGTGAGCAGGTCCCGGCCCTCGAACAGCGCGGTGCCGCTGACCCGGGCGCCGCGGACGAGGCCCATGATGGTCTGAGTCGACACACTCTTGCCGGAGCCCGACTCGCCGACAATGCCGAGGGTCTTCCCGGCGTCCACGTCGAACGAGAGGCCGCGGACGGCCTGCACGATGCCGTCCGGCGTGCGAAATGAGACACGGAGGTCGTTGACCTCAAGGAGCGCCACGCGCTACCTACCTACCTCTCACAAGGACACTGCGGTTTCACAGCGCCGCAAGTATTGGGCCGCGGTGTTGTTTTTCTTGCTGATGAATGTAACCCCAGCAAGTTTTCCACCGGTAGCCCGTACCGCGGTGATCGGGCCGGATTCGGTCAGGGTGGGCACCCGGGGGTTGCCCGGATGCCCACCCTGATCGGGATTTACCGGTTAGCTACCGGGCGAGCTCAGCCAGACGTTGGTCGGGTCGAACTGCTGGATACCCGGCACATAGATCGCGTTGTGCACGTAACTGGCGTGGTACAGCGGCTGCAGCGGGTCGGTGATCGGGAAGATCGCCGCGTCCTTCATGACGTCCAGGTCGGCCTGGACCCACAGGGCGTCGGCCGCGCTGGTGCTGGCCGTGCTGCCGGCCTTGTTGATCAGGGAATTGACGGTCGGGTTGTTGTAGAACCCGAAGTTGCTGCCGACCGGCGGGTAGGCCGAGGCCCCGTTGAACAGCGGGCCGAAGAAGGACAGCGAGCCCTGGCTGTACCAGTCCGGACCCCAGCCGGCGATCGAGACGTCCCAGACGCCGCGCTTGGCCACGCTCGGGACCTCCAGGTACTTCGTGTAGAAGTCCGCGGAGGGCGAGCTGAGCAGCTTGACCTTGACGCCGATCTTGGCCAGGTCAGACTGTGCGGCCTGGGCGATCGCCGTCGAGACCGTCGAGTCCGGCCGGTACAGCATGGTGAGGTTCATGTTCTTGACCCCGGCCGCGGCCAGCAGCTGCTTGGCCTTGGTCGGGTTGTACGGGTACGGGTTGTAGCCCTTGGCCACGGTGGCCGTGCCGTTGACGCCGTCCGGGAGGATGTGGGTCAGCGGCGGGTTGATCACCGGGTTGATGACCTGGGTCAGGTGCGCCCGGCTGATGCCGTAGCTCAGGGCCTGCCGGATCTTGATGTTCTGCAGGGCCTTGTTGTTGTTCGGCGAGACCGTGTTGAACACGATGTACGGGTTCGACGACAGCGTGGTGCCGAGGTTGAAGTTGTGGTTCAGCCCCGACTGCATCTGCTTGACCAGGCCGGCCACCGACTGGTTCGGCGGGAAGGCGTCGAACTCCATCGAGGCGTTGGCCGTGTTGGTCTGCAGCTGCTGCTGGACGCTGGCCTCGTTGCCGGTCTCACTGACCACGATCTTGTTGACGTAGGCCTTGCGGATCGGGTCCGTGCTGGCCTTCCAGACCGGGTTGCGGACGTAGGTGATGCTCCGCGCCGGGGTGTAGCTCTGGACCATGTACGGGCCGTCCGAGATCACGTGCTGCTGCGCCTGGGCGCTGGCGGGCACGTAGTTCAGCGACTCGACCGGGGCCGGGTTGAAGGCGTCCAGCGACAGCTGGCCCGGGAAGTAGGTCGCCGGGTGGGTCAGCGTGTAGGAGATCGTCTGACCGCTGACCTTGATGCCGGAGATCGTGTGCGAGTTCATGTAGCTCTTGATCGCGGCCGTGGTGTTGCCCGCCTTGGCGAAGCCGTTGCAGAACTGGGCGTAACCCACGATCAGCGACTCGAAGTCGGGCAGGCCGCCGAACGGCTGGACCGGGTTGCAGGCACGCTCGATGCCGCGCAGGGCGTCGGCCCCGGTCACCGCGCGGGCCGGGGAGGTGTCCCACTCCACGCCGTTGCGGATGGTGACCGTGTAGGTCTTGCCGCCGTTGCTCACCACCGGCGCCGCGGTGGCCAGGTCAGGCGCGGTGGTGGTGGTCTTGCCCGGAACCGCCGGGTAGGCGTACAGGCCACGCACCCACATCCGCTGGCCGAGGCCGCCGATGGTGTAGTAGCTGATGTTGTAGTCCATGTAGTCGACGTCGCCCTGGCCGAGCATGTACAGGGTGCCGCCCTTTTGGGGGCTACCAGAACCAGGGTTGATGCCCTGGGTACCTGAGCTCAGGGAAGTCGAACCGCCCGTCTTTCCACCGGTGCTGCTGCCACCACCAGACGACGAGCTGCCGCCACAGGCAGCTACGACCGCTGCCAGGGCTACCACGCCGACGCCGGAAGTCAACGCTTGGAAGCGTTTCCGCATCGACACTCTCCTCTCACTATTACGTGCCGCCCCGGTGAGATTGTCCACGGGGCGCGATGACCGGAAGCCGATCAGCCTCCGGGCGTGACGACACGCCAGCCTCGGCAGGCCGTCGGGTTATGGTAGAAGCGCGCCGTATGCGATGTGAACAGCGATTATTACGGCGCATCAAATCGTGACGCGACGGTAACCATACAGGGGCCCTACGGGCAAATTTTCAGCGACCCTGTATGTAACCGCTCAATATGGGGGCCATGGAATAGCAGGCCAGTCCTCGGGCGGATACGGGTGAGCCCGGTGTTTGAGCAATTTGTCGACCCGGATAGTGGTCGCCTCGATCTCGCCCGGGCTGAGCCATTGGGACAGCTCCTCGCTCAGCTCACCGCTGTCCAAAAGTCCATGCAGCCGGCGGAGGGCCTCGACCGCCCGCCGCGGCAGGCTCTTGCCCCGCCACTGCCACAGCACGGTGCGCAGCTTGTAGTCCTCGGCGAAGCAAACCCCATGGTCGCAGCCGTACAGGTGACCGCCACGCACGGGCAGCAGATGCCCGATCTTGCGGTCGGCGTTGTTGACCACGGCGTCGAAGGTGGCCAGGTCACGCAGGCCCGGATGGTCGCTGCGGCGGGCCAGCTCGATCAGGTCGGTCTGCGGGTCGACCTCGATCCACAGCTGGCACATGCCCGACCCAAACGGCCCGTCCCGCATCACGGTCGGCGGTACCACGTTCCAGCCGGAGGCCCGGGAAATCACGTAGGCCGAGACCTCCCGGCCCGCCAGCGTGCCCACCGGGAAGTCCCACAGCGGCCGCTCGCCGCTGATCGGCTTGTAGACACAGGCGGCTTCGTAGTCGCCGCTGCTCACCGCGCAATACCAGGTCTCATTGGAGGCCTCGACCAGGCGGCCCAGGACCTCCAGGCTGCCCTGGGTCAGCAGGTCCCGCGCGGCCTGGTCAGCCTCGGGGGTGAGGCCCCCGTCCCCGCTGCCCGGGCCCCCGGGTTCTCCGGGCTGGTCCCGGCGGCGGCCGCCCGCGCGCCGGCTCCCGCCGGACGAGCGGCGCCGGGGCGGGGACGCGAAGCCATCAAGCATGGCTGACGCGGTGCCCATTCTGCCGGGGACAGACGTGCCCGTCCGCGCTGAGCGGCAGCCCGCACAGCGGGCAGGGCGGCCGTCCGGCCGCCACGATGGCCAGCGCCCGCTGGGCGAACGCCCGGGCCGCCCCGGGGCTGATCCGGACCCGCAGCACGCCGGGCCCGTCCACCGGGATGTCTTCGGCCAGCGGCTCGACCGGTTCCTCGGTGGCCTCCTGGGCCTCGATCACAACCCGGTTTTCGTCGCTGTCCCAGGCCAGAGCGATGGCCCCGACGCGGAAATCCTCCAGCACCGGCATGTCCAGCGGCCCGTCGTCCTGCAGGCCGGCCGGGGCCGCCGCCGGTACCTCGGGCGATCCCCCGCTGCGCCGCAGCACCTCGTCGAGCAGTTCGTCGAGCCGTTCGGCCAGCAGGCTGACCTGGAACTTCTCCAGAGAAACGCTGGTGATGCGGCCCTGCGAAGCGGCCTGGAGGTAGAACGTCCTGTCCCCGGGCTGACCCACAGACCCGGCGATGAACCGCTCCGGCGGGTCGTACATGTAGACCGGCATGCTTCTATCCTCGCGCCTGTTGGGTGCGTTCGCGAACGGTATCCGCCGAGCCCGCGCCGCCACCGACCATGGCGTCGCTCTCCGCCTCGCCGGCCTGGTCTTCTTCGCCCGGCTCCGGTTCGCGCGGGATCAGGTCCTCGACCCCGCCGCCGGTGTCGTTCATGCGCAGCAGGAACGGCCGCAGCGCCGTGTACCGGATGACGGTCAGCGAGCAGGGGTCGGCCTGGATGCGCTGGCTCAGGTCCAGGTGCAGGCCAAGGGCGTCCGCCACGATGGCCTTGATCACGTCGCCGTGGGAGCAGATCACATAGGTGGCCTTGTCGCCCAGCCGGGAGTTCCAGTCCCGCACCGCCGCGACCGCCCGGTGCTGCATGTCGGGCATGGACTCGCCGCCGGGCCCGGGGAACCGGACCGCGCTCGGGTGGGCCTGGACCACCTTCCACAGCGGGTCCTTGGCCAGCACCTTCAGTTCCTGGCCGGTCCAGTCGCCGTAGCGGCACTCGCCGACCCGGTCGTCGGTCTGCACGGCCGGGCGGTCCTGGCCTTCGGCCCGATCCTGGCTGGCAGCGAGGGCGGCCGCGGTCTGCTGACAGCGCTCCAGCGGGCTGCTGACGATGGCGGCCAGGGGCAGCGCGGCCAGCCGGGCCGCGAGCGCCCGGGCCTGGGCCGTGCCCCGCTCGTCCAGGTCGATGCCAGGAGTCCACCCGGACAGGGTGCGGCCAGTGGCCGCGGTCAGCCCGTGGCGGACCAGCAGAACGGTGGTCACCTGGTCGATTTTAGCTGTCGCGCACGCACACGATGAACGTGGCCGAGCCGAACATCACGTGGTCACCGGCGTGCACCGGCATCGGCTGGCGGACCCGCCAGCCATTGACCCGGGTCCCGTTGGTCGATCCGGCGTCGGTCAGCACCCAGCCGCCGTCCACCCGGTCCAGGCGGGCGTGCCAGCGGGACACGGTGGTGTGCTCGATGAGCAGGTCGCAGCCGCCGTCGCGGCCGATGCTGAAGCTGCCCGGGGCCCCGGGCCCGGTCGGCGGCAGGAACAGCGCCCGGGCCGGTTCGGCCGGGGCGGGCCGCGGGACAGCCGGCCGGACCGGGGGCCGGAGCCGCCGCGCCCCTTCCTGCAGTGAGGCGCGCAGGGTGTCCCGCACGGCCCGCAGGCTCCGCGACGCTCCCTGCCGGGGCAGGTCGGTGAACAGGCCGTCGAGCTGGCCCCGGTCCTTGGCCCCGAACGCCTCGTCCACCCGGCGCATGAACGTCTCCTGGGACAGCCGGCCCTCGGCGTAGCGATCGCCCAGCTCGCGGGCGGCTTCGTCCCGTTCGGCGTCGGACGCGCGCAAGGACGCTTCCGGGTTGGTGGGCGTGTCCGCCTCGGAGGCCGCCATAACAGGAGTATCCGTGCCCGGTTGAGCCACGGCAAGTGAACCGGCTCCGGCGCTGGCTCCGGTTGAGCGTCGGACCGTTGGGCTACGCTGACCGGGATGTCCACCGTGAGCGACGAATCGGCGACCGAGCTGTTCGGCGAGTTCTGCGCCGCCGGGCTGTGGCCGGGGGTCGGCCGGACCATGGCCGAGCGGCTGCGGGCCGCCGGAATCACCAGCCCGAACGACGTGACGGCCGGGCGGCTCGAGCTGGTCGAGGGGATCGGGCCCAAGCGGGCGGCCCGGCTGGCCGCGTCGTTCACCCGCGCGCAGCCCGCCTACGAGACCGCCGGGCTGCTGACCAGCTGCCGGGTCCCGGCCCGGTTCGCCGGGCAGGCGGTCGCCCTGCTCGGCCCGCTGGCCGCCGAGCAGCTGCGCGACGACCCGTGGAAGCTGCTCACCCTGCCGCAGATCCGGCCGGAGCAGGCGGACTGGTTCGCCCGCCAGCTCCTGACCGCCGGCGCCAGCCGCCAGGATCCCCGGCGCGGCCGGGCCCTGGTCGTGCACCTGCTGAACAAGGCGGCCCGCGACGGGCACACCGCGGCGCCCGCGGACGCCGTGCTGACCGCGCTGGGCCGGTTCGGCGTCGGCGACGCCAGCGGGGCGGTGGTGGCGGCCATCGACGACGGGTCCGTGCTGCCGTTCGAGGCCCGCCGGCCCGCTGGTGCTGACGAGGCAGCTGATGCCGGTGAGCTTGATGAGGATGCGGAGCAGGCGGAAGCGGGGCAGGCGGAAGCGGGGCAGGCCGAGGAGGAGCAGGCCGAAGAACTGGTCGGACCGGGCACGCTCCTCGCCCTGACCCAGTACGCGATCGCCGAGGACGCGGTGGCCGAAGGGCTGCAGCGGCTGACCGCCACCGCTGAGCCATTGCCCGGGGCCGGGGACCCGATGGACGGGGTGACCGACGCCGAGCTGGACGAAAAACAGCACGCGGCCGTGGCCGCGGTGGCCGAGCACGGGGTGTCGGTGCTGACCGGCGGGCCGGGTACCGGCAAGAGCCGGACGGTGGCCGCGGTCGTGGCGCTGGCGGGCCAGCGCGGCTTGCGGGTGGCGCTGGCCGCGCCCACCGGCCGGGCCGCCAAGCGGCTGGAGGAACTGGCCGGCGCCTCCGCCACCACCCTGCACCGGCTGCTCGGGGCGCAGGGCCAGGGCGTCAGCCGCCCCGGCAGCGACGGCCCCGACAATCTGTTCAGTGACGGGACCGGGGCCCCGGCCGGCGCGGGCTTTCCCGGCGCCGAGGCCAGCAGCGGGCGGGAGGGCACCTGGGTGTTCGCCCGCGGCGAGGACTGGCCACTGGACGCCGAGCTGGTGGTGGTCGACGAGAGCTCGATGCTGGATGTGGAGCTGGCCGCGGCGCTGATCGAGGCGTGCGCCGACGGGACCCGGCTGCTGCTGGTGGGCGACCCCGCGCAGTTGCCGTCGATCGGGCCGGGCCGGGTGCTGGCCGACATCATCGACTCCGCGGCGATACCGGTGACCGAGCTGACCACCTTGTACCGGCAGAAGGACGGCGGGACCATCGCCAAACTGGCCACGGCGGTGCGCGGCGGCGACCTGCCCACGGTGGACTCGCCCGAGCACGAAGTGGTGGTGGTCACCGCCCACGGCAGCGCCGAGGCCGCCCACCGGGTGACCCAGCTGGTCACCGACTCCATCCCGCG
>DASXJM010000682.1:0-3945 GCA_036497405.1 Streptosporangiaceae bacterium
GCGGAGGATGAGGAGCACGATGATGGCTCCGATGATGGAGCCGATGATGCCGGTGGTGTGGAACGAGTGGACCGAGACCGAATGGTACTCGACCAGGTTTTCCACGAAACCGCCGACGAAGGACCCGATGATGCCGACGACGATGGTACCCAGGATGCCGATGGGGTCGGGGCCGGGGATGAGCAGGCGCGCGATCAGGCCGGCGATGAGCCCGACGATGATGAGAACGATAATGAAGGTGACCATGGCCCCTTGATTCCCCTATGCGAGGCTGATATGCGCCGACTGTACTGGGTCTGAGCAAAATGGGGGCCTCGGGACCGTTCGGCCACGGGAAAGCCGCAGGTGGCGGCGGGCCAGGCCGCGAAAATTCCAGATATCTGGCAGTGTCACAACCCAGCCGTAACCCGGCCCGAGGGCGGGCGGCCGGCCCGATCGGACGCCGGCCAGGCCCCGGTTCCGTTTGCTGACTTCCGGACTGTGCATTAGTCTTGCGCCGGTCACCAAACATGGTCCCGTCGTCTAGTGGCCCAGGACGCCGCCCTCTCAAGGCGGTAACGCCGGTTCGACTCCGGTCGGGACTACCTCTGCAGGCTGTGCGGCAAAATCGCACAGCCTTTCTCTTTTACCGGCCCCAGCGCCGATCAGGAAACCGGGCAAATCGGAAGAAGCGGCGGTATCAGGCATGGAATCCTCCGGTGACATCGAGTGGGTGAGCAAGCCGGGTCCGGACGAGGACGGCGGGGTGGAAGTCTTCATCACCACCGACACCTCGCGGGCGCCGCACAAGACGGGTGAAAGCAGGCTCTGGGTGATGCGCAACTCGGGCGAGCCCGACAGCCCCGAGCTGTACTTCACCGAGGCCGAGTGGGACGCGTTCGTGCTCGGGGTCAAGGACGGCGAGTTCGACCTGGACGAGAACGGCAACCTTCCGCCCCTCCCCGGCCAGGGCTGACCAGCCCCGCCGGACCGGGCTGAACGGGACAGCCGGACCCTAATCTCCGCTGGCGCCCGCTTCGTCGGTTACAACTTTGCTCTCCGGCTGCCAAGCCGAGAGTGAACGTTAAGCCACGACCGCTAATCTGAGTTCATGTTTGGACTCCCTGACGGCACCACCGCGTGCCTGTTCGACATGGATGGCGTGGTGACCCAGACCGCGCTGGTGCACGCGGCGGCCTGGAAGGACATGTTCGACAAGTTCCTGCGCCAGCGCGCCGACCAGAACGGCGAGAAGTTCGTGCCGTTCGACGCGACCAAGGACTACGGCGACTACGTGGACGGCAAGCCGCGGCTGGACGGCACCCGGTCCTTCCTCGAGTCGCGGGGCATCGAGCTGCCCGAAGGCAGCCCGGACGACAAGCCGGGCACGCCGACCATCCAGGGCCTCAGCAACGAGAAGAACGACCTGGTGGTGGAGAAGATCCGCACCGACGGGGTCAAGGTCTACGACGACACGATCAAGTACATCAAGGCCGTCCGGGCCGGCGGCCTGCACACCGCGATCGTGTCGTCCAGCGCCAACACCGTGGACGTGCTCAACTCGGCCGGGATCAGCGACCTGTTCGACGCGCGGGTGGACGGCCAGGTGGCCAAGGAGCGGAACCTGAAGGGCAAGCCGGCCCCGGACACCTTCCTGGCCGCGGCCAAGGACCTGCAGGTCGCGCCGGACCACGCCGCGGTCTTCGAAGACGCCCTGGCCGGGGTCGAAGCCGGGCACGCCGGGCACTTCGCGCTGACCGTGGGAGTTGACCGGGTGGGCAACGGGCACGGCGACGCCCTCCGCCAGCACGGCGCCGACGTCGTGGTCACCGACGTCGCGAAACTTCTCGACTGAGACTCAGGTAAAGGCGATTTCATGATCACTCAGGGCGCATACGGGGTTGAGCCGTGGAGCCTGAAAGAGGCCGGGCTCAACATGGACCTGCTCGCACAGAGCGAGTCGGTCTTCGCCCTCTCCAACGGCCATATCGGGCTGCGCGGCAACCTGGACGAGGGTGAGCCGCACGGCCTGCCCGGCACGTACCTGAACTCGTTCTTCGAGCAGCGCCCGCTGCCGTACGCCGAGGCGGGTTACGGCTATCCGGAGTCGGGCCAGACGGTCATCAACGTGACCAACGGCAAGCTGATCCGGTTGCTGGTCGACGATGAGCCGTTCGACATCCGGTACGGCACGCTGCACTCCCACGACCGCGTGCTCGACCTGCGGGCGGGCACGCTGACCCGGCACGTGGACTGGACCTCACCGGCGGGCTCGCGGGTCCGGGTCACCTCGACCCGGATGGTGTCGCTGACCCAGCGGGCCATCGCCGGCATCTCCTACACGGTCGAGCCGGTCGACGGCCAGGTGCGGCTGGTGGCCCAGTCCGAGCTGGTGGCCAACGAGCAGCTGCCGGACAGCGGCCGGGACCCGCGGGCGGCCGCGGCCTTGGAGTCCCCGCTGGTCAGCGAGGAGTTCGTGGCCGACAACGACGGCCAGTGCCGGGCCATCCTGGTCCACAGCACCCGGGTCAGCGGGCTGCGCATGGCGGCCGGGATGCTGCACGAGATCGAGGGCCCGGCCCGGATGAGCGTGCACAGCGAGGCCTACCCCGACGTGGGCCGGACGCTGGTCGCGGCCGAGGTGCCGCTGGGCGAGAAGCTGAAGATCACCAAGTTCATCGGCTACGGCTGGTCGTCGACCCGGTCCCGTCCGGCCGTGCACGACCAGGTGGCGGCGGCCCTGGCCCTGGCCCGGCTGACCGGCTGGGACCAGTTGCTGGCCGAGCAGCGGGCCTTCCTGGACGACTTCTGGGCCGGGGCCGACGTCGAGGTGGTCGGCGACCCCGAGATCCAGCAGGCGGTCCGGTTCGCGCTGTTCCAGGTGCTGCAGTCCGCGGTCCGGGCCGAGAACCGGCCGGTCGCGGCCAAGGGGCTGACCGGGCCCGGCTACGACGGGCACACGTTCTGGGACACCGAGACGTTCGTGCTTCCGGTGCTGAACTTCACCCAGCCCGCGGCGGCCGCGGACGCGCTGCGCTGGCGCTACTCGGTGCTCCCGCTGGCCCGCGAGCGCGCCTCCGACCTGGGCCTGCGCGGGGCGGCGTTCCCGTGGCGGACCATCGACGGCCAGGAGTGCTCCGGGTACTGGCCGGCCGGCACGGCGGCGTTCCACATCAACGCCGACATCGCCCGGGCCGCGCTGGACTACGTGGACGCCACCGGCGATTACGAGTTCGAGCACGAGATCGTGGCCGAGATCCTGATCGAGACCGCCCGGCTGTGGCGCAGCATCGGTCACCACGATGCCGAGGGCCGGTTCCGTATCGACGGGATCACCGGCCCCGACGAGTACAGCGCGGTCAAGGACAACAACGTCTTCACCAACCTGATGGCCCGCCGCAACCTGGCCGCCGCCGCCGACCTGGTCGAGAAGTACGACGACGTGGCCGAGCGGCTCGGGGCGACCACCGAGGAGGCGGCCGGCTGGCGGGACGCCGCCAAGGCGATGATGATCCCGTACGACGAGCGGCTGGGGGTGCACCCACAGCACGAGGGCTTCACCGAGCACGCGGTGTGGGACTTCGACCACACCCCGGAGGAGAGCTACCCGCTGCTGCTGCACTACCCGTACTTCGACCTGTACGCCAAGCAGGTGGTCAAGCAGGCCGACCTGGTGCTGGCCATCCAGATGTGCGGCGACGCCTTCACCCCCGAGCAGAAGGCGCGCGACTTCGCCTACTACGAGCCGCTCACCGTCCGGGACTCCTCGCTGTCCGCCTGCACCCAGGCGATCGTGGCCGCCGAGGTCGGCCAGCTCGAGCTGGCCCACGAGTACCTGGCCGAAGCGGCCCTGATGGACCTGCGGGACCTGGAGCGCAACACCCGCGACGGCATGCACATGGCCTCCCTGGCCGGGGCCTGGGTCGCGCTGGTCCAGGGCTTCGGCGGCATGCGGCAGACCCCGGA
>DASXJM010000683.1:0-11312 GCA_036497405.1 Streptosporangiaceae bacterium
GCGCTGATCTGCCTGGTGGGCGTGGGTGTGATCATGTACGCCCCCCGGCACTAGCCGCGGGCCCCGGCCTCAGCGGGGGATCAGACCTCGATCACCCGCGGGATGATCATGGGGCGGCGACGGTAGTTGTCACTGACCCAGCGGCCCACGGCCCGGCGGACCATCTGCTGGATCTGGTAGGAGTCGGTGATGCCCTCGGCGGCCGCCTTGGCCAGGGCCTCGTCGATCTTGGGCCGGACCTCGGCCAGTGACCCTTCGTCGATGCCGGAGCCGCGGCCGTGCAGCTGGGGCGGGGCCACGGCCTTGCCGGTGGTCGAGTCGAGCACGATGATCACCGAGACGAAGCCCTCTTCGCCCAGGATCCGCCGGTCCTTGAGCTGCTCGTCGGTGACCTCGCCGACCGAGAGACCGTCGACGTAGACGAAGCCGCACGGCACGGCGCCGGTGATGCGGGCCTGGCCGTCGATCAGGTCCACGACCACGCCGTCGTCGGCGATCACGATGTTGTTCTCGGGCACCCCGGTCTGGGCGGCCAGGGCGGCGTGGGCGCGCAGGTGCCGCCACTCGCCGTGCACGGGCATGAAGTTGCCGGGCTTGGTCACATTCAGCACGAACAGCAGCTCACCGGCGTTGGCGTGCCCGGACACATGCACCAGCCAGCCACCCTTGTGGATGACCCGGGCGCCCAGGCGGCTCAGGCCGTTGATGACCCGGTAGACCGCGGTCTCGTTGCCGGGGATGAGCGAGGAGGCCAGGATCACGGTGTCGCCCTCGGCGATCCGGATCGGGTGGTCGCGGCCGGCCATCCGGGACAGCGCCGACATGGGCTCGCCCTGGGAGCCGGTGGAGATCAGCACCACGTCCTGGGGCCGCATCTCCTCGGCCTCACGCATGTCCACCAGCATGCCCCCCGGCACCTGCAGGTAGCCGAGGTCGCGGGCCACGCCCATGTTGCGGACCATGGACCGGCCGACGAAGGCCACCTTGCGGCCGTGCTTGGCCGCGGCGTCCAGGACCTGCTGGACCCGGTGCACGTGGCTGGCGAAGCAGGCCACGATGACACGCTTCTCGGCCGAGGCGAACACCTGGTCCAGGACCGGGGAGATCTGGCGCTCGCTGACCGTGAAGCCCGGCACCTCGGCGTTGGTGGAGTCGGCCATGAGCAGGTCGATGCCCTCGGCCCCGAGGCGGGCGAAGCCGCCGATGTCGGTCAGCCGGTGGTCCAGGGGCAGCTGGTCCATCTTGAAGTCGCCGGTGTGCAGGACCAGCCCGGCCGGGGTGCGGATGGCCACGGCCATCGCGTCCGGGATCGAGTGGTTGACCGAGAAGAACTCCAGCGCGAACGGGCCGAACTGCTGGCGGTCGCCCTCGGCGACCTCGTTCACGACCGGGGTGATGCGGTGCTCGGTGAGCTTGCTGCGGACCAGGGCCAGGGTCAGCCTGGACCCGACCAGGGGAATGTCGGCCCGCTCGCGCAGCAGGTACGGCAGGGCGCCGATGTGGTCCTCGTGCGCGTGGGTGAGGACGACCGCCTCGATCGTCCCGAACCGTTCCTCCAGGTAGCGGAAGTCCGGCAGGATCAGGTCGACCCCCGGCTGGTCGGGCTCGGGGAACAGGACACCGCAGTCGACGATGAGCAGGCGCCCGTCGTACTCGAACACGGTCATGTTCCGGCCGATTTCGCCGAGACCACCGAGGGCGACGATCCGCATTCCCCCCTCAGTCAGGGGCGGGGGCGGCGGCAGCTCGGGGTGGGGATGACTCACTGTGTGTTAATCCGCTCTTCTTCTGTGTGGGGTCAGCTGTTGGTGGGCAGCTTGATTCCGCCCGCTTCGAGGTCTTCGCGCAGCCGGCGGATCTCCGCGTCGGTGGCGTCGGCCAGCGGCTGGCGCACCGGGCCGGCCGGCAGGCCGAGCAGGTTCAGCGCGGCCTTGGTCATGACCAGGCCCTGGTTGCGGAACAGGCCGGTGTACACGGGCATGAGCGCCAGGTGCAGCTCGCGGGCCCGGCCGACCTGACCCGCCTCGAACTCGTCGATCATCTCGTGCAGCCGGTCGCCGACCACGTGGCCGACCACGCTGACGAAGCCGACCGCGCCCAGCGACAGCCAGGGCAGGTTCACCATGTCGGTGCCGCAGTAGTAGACCAGGTCGGTACGGGCCAGCACTTCCGAGGTGCCGGCCACGTCCTCCTTGGCGTCCTTGACGGCCACGATGCTCTCGTGGTCAGCCAGCCGGATCAGCGTCTCGGTGGCGATCGGGGTCCCGGTCCGGCCCGGGATGTCGTACAGCATGACCGGCAGCTCGGCCACGTCGGCCACCGCGCGGAAGTGGGCCTCCAGCGCGTGCTGCGGCGGCTTGTTGTAGTACGGGGTGACGACCAGCAGCCCGTCCGCGCCGGCCTGCTGGGCCCGGCGGGTCAGCTCCTTGGTGTGGGCGGTGTCGTTGGTGCCCACGCCGGCCACGATCGACGCCCGGTCGCCCACGGCCTCCACCACCGTGCGCAGCAGCCGGTCCTGCTCCTCGTCACTGGTGGTGGGCGACTCGCCGGTGGTGCCGCTGACGACCAGGCCGTCGTTGCGCATGTCATCCACCAGGTACGACGCCAGCCGTGCGGCCCCGTCGTAGTCGACGGCGCCGTCGGGCGTCATCGGGGTGATCATCGCCGTCAGCATCCGGCCGAACGGAGCGGTGGCCGGCGCCGCCGGGGCGTCGGGCGGCGTGGAATTCGTCATGCTCCGACCGTACCCGCCCACCCGGTACCTGCGTAGCCGACCTGCCGCCACTTCCCCTCGTGATCCTGCCAATACTGGAGGCGCGGAACGGGGGCCACTGGTCAGACGCCGGCCAAGGCTTCGGCCAGGGGGGCGAGGTCACCGACGGCGAACTTGCCGTCCCGGCCCAGGGGCTGGAGCAGCACGTGGTCCGCGCCCGCCTGCAGGTGCTGGCGGACGCGTTCGGCGATGACGGCCGGGCCGTGCGGGATGATCGCATCGATCAGGCGGTCGCTGCCCGCGCCCTCGGTGTCCGGGTCACCGAAGCCGAAGCGGCGCAGGTTGGACACGTAGTTGGGCAGCTGCAGGTAGCGCTGGGCGTAGGCGCGGGCGCCCTCCAGCGCGGCCGTACGGTCCTCGGTGAGGACCACGGCCTGCTCGGGGATCAGCAGCTTGTCCGGGCCGAGGACCTGCCGGGCGAACGCGGTGTGCTCGACCGGGCTGAAGTACGGGTGGGCCCCGTCGGCCTCATCGCGGGACAGCTCCAGCATCCGGGGGCCGAGCGCGGCCAGGATCCGGACCGCCCGCTCCCCCGGGGCGTCGGGCCCCGGGCCGTCCTTGCCCCCGCCGTTGGTGTCGTGCCCGGCCGGGTGGTCCATCTCGTCCAGGTAGCGCTCCATGGCGGTGTACGGGCGGTCGTAGGAACGGCCGAGGGCCTCCACCGCGGGCGCGTGGGCGACGCCGAGACCGAGGATGAACCGGCCCGGGAAGCCCTCGGACAGGGTGTCCGCGCCCTGGCGCATGTCGGACGGCTCCCGGCCCCAGATGCTGGCGATCCCGGTGCCGATGATCAGCGAGCTGGACCCGTCCAGGAGCGCCACCAGCTTGGTGAAGGCGTCGGCGGCCATGTGACTGCCCCCGAGCCACAGCGAGCCGAAACCGTGCTTCTCCACGGTGGCCGCGAGGTCACGCCCGTCCACCCCGTAAGCCTCCGGCGGCGTCGACCAGATCCCGGTCCGGCCCAGGCTCTGGCGCAGGGCGTTGATGCGGTCGCTGGCATCCGTAGTCACAGTGGCTCCCTTGGCTGGGTCCGATGGGCGGGCCGGTGGCTCCGATGGGCGGGGCGGCCTCCCGGTGGGTGTAACGCACCGGGGGCCTGATACTTCCCGGCCCCGGGTCCGGCTCGGGCCCGGCTCGAACCGTTGGGGGTGTTTGCCCCGTTTCTTTCTGCGGGGGCGTTCCTTTTGTGAACGCGGTGACATACGTATGAAAGCCGGGCCAGGTTGTGCTGGCCGTTCGGAGGACGTGTCGTGACCCTCGCTGTCACCCGGGCCGCACGGCAGCGTGCCGCCGGGCGGTTCCGCGCCACCTGGCAGCACGGTCCGCTGGCCAACCGCAGCTTCCGGTTCCTGGCCGCCGGGCAGTTCACGTCGGCCACCGGCGACAGCTGCTACGCGGTCGCGCTGCCGTGGCTGACCCTGACCGAGCACGGCAACGCGGTGCTGCTGGGCATGGTGCTGGCCTGCTACGGGCTGCCGCGGACGGCGCTGATCCCGGTGGGCGGCCAGCTCTCGGACCGGCTGGGGGCGCGGACGTTGATGCTGGTGGCCGACGCCACCCGGTGCGTGCTGGTCGGCGTGCTGGCCGTGGTCGCCTTAAGACATCACGCCACGTTGCTGGCGCTGGGACCGGTGGCCGCGCTGACCGGGGGCAGCGAGGGGCTGTTCATCCCGCCGTCGTACGCGCTGGTGCCGTCGCTGCTGCCCGCGGCCCAGCTCCAGGCGGGCAACGCGATCGCCACCGCGGCGGCCGAGGGCGGCAACCTGATCGGCCCGGCCCTGGGCGGCCCGCTGGTGGCGGTGGCCGGGCCCGCCTTCGCGTTCGCGGCCGACGCCGCGTCGTTCGCGGTGTCGGCGGCCACACTGGCCCTGATTCCCGGGCGGGAGGCGGGCCGGAGGGCCGGACGGCGGCCAGCGGTGGGGTCCCGCCCGGGCGCGGTGGAACGGCTGTGGCCACTGGTGCGCCGGGCCCGGTTGCTGCAGATCATGCTGGTGGTGGTGATCGTGGCCAACCTGGCCTCGGACGGGGCGCTGGAGGTGGCCATGCCCACGCTGGCCCACTACCGCTACGGGGCCATCGGCTACGCCGCCATGATGGCCTGCCTGGGCGCGGGCTCGGTGGCGGGCAACCTGGCCGGGCTGCGGGGCCCGGCCGGGGGCCGGGCTGCGGGGCGGGCCTCAGGGCGGGTCCGGCCGGCGGTGCGGTCGGCGTTCAGCTTCGTGCTGGAGGGCGTGGCCATCATGGCCCTGCCGTTCCTGGGCGGGCTGACCGGTGCGGCCGTGGCCGCGTTCGGGCTGGGCCTGGCCAACGGCTACGGAAACGTCCTGCTGATCACGCTGCTGCAGCAGTGGGCGCCGCCGCCACTGCTGGGGCGGGTGATGAGCCTGATCATGCTGGCCGCGTGGGGCACGCTGCCGCTGTCGGCCGTGGTGGCCGGGGCGCTGGTGCACCGGTACGGCCCGGCCCCGTACTTCATGATCGCCGGGGCCATCGTCATCGTCGCAGTGCTGGGCGCGCTGACCCAGCGGGAGTTCCGCGACCTGGGCCAGGTGACGGGCCCGGCCGCGGAACTCCCGGAGGCGTCGCTCAGCTCAGGTCAGCTGTTGGAGTAGGCGTTGGTGATGGCCGCGACCACGCCCTGGTCGAGCTTGATGGTGGCCGCGGTGATGTTGTCCTCGACGTGCTCGGCCGAACCGGAGCCAGGGATGGGCAGCATCTGCGGCGAGCGGGCCAGCAGCCAGGCCAGCACGATCTGACGCGGCGTGAAGCCGTACTCGCGGGCGGCGTCGGTGACCACCTTGATGTCATCGGCCTCCTGGATCGGGGCCCAGGGCAGGAAGGCCAGCTGCTCCTGCTCACACAGGTCGACGATGGTCTCCGAGCTGCGGTCGGTGACGTTGTAGCGGTTCTGGATGGACACGATCGGGACGATCCGCTCGGCCTTCCGGAACTGCTCCTCGTTCACGTTGGACAGGCCCACGTGCCGGATCTTGCCCTGGTCCTTGAGCTCGGCCAGCGCGCCGACCGACTCCTCGATCGGGACCTTGGGGTCGACCCGGTGGAGCTGGTAGAGCGGGATCTGGTCGAGCTTGAGCCGGCGCAGGCTGCCCTCCAGCACCTCGCGCAGGTGCTCGGGGCGGCCATCGGGGTCCCACTGGTTGGGGCCGGCCCGGAGCTGTCCGCCCTTGGTCGCGATGACCAGGTCGTCGGGGTACGGGTACAGGGTCTCGGCGATCAGCCGCTCGCTGACGTCGGGGCCGTAGGAGTCGGCGGTGTCGATGAAGTTCACGCCGAGGTCGACGGCCCGGCGCAGCGCGGCCTTGGCCTGGTCGGCGTCGGCCGGTTCACCCCAGATCCCGGACCCGGTGATCCGCATGGCGCCGTAGCCGAGCCGGTTGACGGTCAGGTCGCCGCCGAGGTCGATCGTGCCGGCTTCGGCGGCGTTGGGCGTGCCAGTCATAGCTTCCTCCTCATGTCTGGTGTTCAGCCTTTCAAGGCGCCCCGGCGGGCGCGCAGGCGGGGCTGGGGGCCCGTGGTCTCGTGGGCCCGGCGGCTGGTCCGGGCCCGGCCGCGGGGCCGGGTGGCGGGCGGCCGCGGCACCCACCGGGGCCGCCGGGTCCGGGCTGAGCCACGGCCCGGCCAGTTCTGCCGGGCCCGGGCCTGGTGCTCCTCCTGCAGGTCGGACCGGAGCCGGTCCAGCAGCATGAGCAGCTCGCCGCGCAGCGACCAGTCGACCAGCGCGGGCGCGGGCCCGGCCCGCAGCAGGTCGGCCAGCTCGTCCTGCAGCTCCCCGGCCCGGGACAGGCTGTAGTCCAGGTCGCTCTCGACCTTCTCCACCTTCTCGGCCACGGGCAGGGTCCCGGTCGTGACCGGCCGGTGCAGCAGCGTGTGCGGCCGGTCGGCCCCGTCCCGGGTGGGCGGCCCGGCCACGGCGGTGGCGATACCGGCCCGCACGTGGTCGCCGACCGAGCCGACCGCGACCGCCAGCTCGCGTAGCACTTCGGTGAGGTGGGCCCGGATCTCCGGGTCCCGCAGCGGGCTGTCGGCCTCGGGCCGGGACGCGTCGGCGGCCCAGCGGGCGATGACCCGCACGGTGACCGCGGCCCGCTCCAGGGTCTCCAGGCCGGTCCGCAGCGGGATGGTGGCCTGGGGCAGGATGCGGGCGCCCGGGTTGACCCGGAGCGTTCCCTCGGCCTCGGTCAGGGCCCGGTCCACCCGCTCGATCTCGCCGCCGAACGCGCGGGCCTGGTCCAGCCGCTCGGCGCAGCGGCTGGCGTCGGCGCCGTCGTCGATGTCGCTGGCGATCTGGTCGAGCAGGTCGGCCAGCTGGCCGCTGAGGTCGTCGACCGCATCCTCGGCCGGCTGCAGCCGGACCGGGGTGAACACCAGCCCCCCGATCAGCCCGGCGGCGGCGCCGATGAACGTCTCGATGATCCGGCTGCTGGCCGCGCTGGTGCTCCCGACCGCGGACAGGATCAGCATCGCGGTGATCGGCACCTCGAGCAGGTCATCGCCGAGCCGCAGCATCAGCCCCACGGTCAGGGCGACCGCGATCAGGATGCCCAGGCTCCACCAGGTGAAGCCGACCACCACCGACAGGCCTACCGCGACCAGCACCCCGGCCACCACGCTGATCACGCGCTGAGCCGCACTGCGCAGGGTGTGGGTCAGGCTCACCTGGACGACCAGCAGGGCGGTCAGCGGGGCCAGCACCGGGCCCTTGTGGCCCGCGAACTGGACCGCGGCCAGGTAGGCCGCCACCGCGGTCAGCGTGAGCCGGGCGATGTAGACGATCCGCGGCTGGGCCCGGCGGCGGGCCAAGGTCATCGATTCCGGGGTCGCGTGTACGACGGCCTGCACCGCGGTGCGAGCCGGGTTGGAGTGTTCGGGGGCAGTTCGTGACCGCCACCAGCGATTCATCGTGGTCACCAAGACTCCAAGCGAATCCGGGGGCCAGACATTCCGCCTTCGGCAAAATTAAGCTCTGATCGTGAGCTTATTCACGTTCCCAGGGCCTGGGGTCAGGCGGCGGTGGGTTCGCGCAGGTAGGCGGCCCACTGGGGGTCACCGTCGCGGGCCACGCCGATCAGCCGCCAGTGCGCGCCCCGCGGCACCGCGGGCGTGATGGCCAGCGCCCAGCCCAGCTCCTCCAGCAGGCGGTCGGCCTTCTGGTGGTTGCACCTGGTGCAGGAGGCCACGCAGTTCTCCCAGGAGTGGGGGCCGCCGCGGCTGCGCGGGATCACGTGGTCGATGGTGTCGGCCTTCTGATCGCAGTACGCGCACCGGTAGTTGTCCCGCCGCATCAGGGCCGCGCGGGTCAGCGGGACCCGGTTGCGGTACGGGATCCGCACGTAGCGCCGGAGCCGGATGACCGACGGGGTGGCCAGGGTCACCGACGCGGAATGCAGGGTCGCCCCGGCCGTGTCGTCGTGGACCATCTCGGCTTTCCCGCTGAGCACCAGGCAGACGGCGCGACGTAGCCCCACTGTGGTTAGCGGCTCATACGTGACGTTGAGCAGCAGGACTCTTCGCACTCCCACCTCCGCCGGGCGGTTTCGCATCAGAGGAGCACCGTGTTCCTAGTGTGTCCGCTGAAGCGCTTGACCGCCACTACAAAAGAGTAAACACGCAGGAGAGTCGCATTGCTTCCGGCTAGGGTGCCCGGCCCGGCTAATGTCTGATCATGGCCTTGGATGAGTACCCGGACGCGGCCCGGCTGGACCTGACCGAAGACCTGTTCGGGCACGAGGTCAGCGACCCCTACCGCTGGCTGGAGGACGCGGCCAGCCCGCCGACCGAGGGCTGGCTACGCAGCCAGGACGAGCTGTTCCGGCAGTACGGGTCCGGCCTGCCCGGCGCCGAGCGGCTGGCGGAAAGAATCCTCGAGCTGACCGGCACCGGTCACGTCGGGGTCCCGGTCTGGCGGGGCGACCGGCAGTTCTTCACCCGGCGGCTGCCCGGCCAGGAACACGCGGTGCTGTGCACCGTCGACCCCGGGACGGCCGGTCCCGGCGGCCCGGACGGGCCCGGTGAGGCCACGGCCGGGCGGACGCTGATCGACCCGGCCGCGATCGACCCCAGCGGCAAGACCACGCTGGACAGCTGGCAGCCGGACAAGGAAGGCCGGCTGCTGGCCTACCAGCTGTCCGAGGGCGGCAGCGAGGAGTCGGTGCTGCGGATCATGGACGTGGCCACCGGCGAGCTGGCCGACGGGCCGATCGACCGCTGCCGGTACTCGCGGATCGCCTGGCTGCCGGGCGGCAAGGCGTTCTACTACACCCGGCGGCTGGCCCCGGAACTGGTTCCGGCCGGGGAAGAGCAGTTCCACCGCCGGGTCTACCTGCACTTTGTGGGCGCGCCCGCCGACGACGATGTGCTCATCTTCGGCGCGGGCCGGGACAAGACCACCTACTACGGGGCTTCGGTCAGCATGGACGGCCGCTGGCTCACGATCAGCGCGTCCCGCGGCACCGAACCGCGCAACGACCTGTGGATCGCGGACCTGGACGGCACCGGGCCGGCCAGCCCGGAACTGCGGACGGTGCAGGAGGGCCTGGACGCGCAGACCGGGACCCGGGTCGGCCGGGACGGTCGGCTGTACGTGTTCACCGACCTGGACGCGCCGCGGGGGCGGCTGGCGGTGACCGATCCGGCCACGCCGGAGGTGGACGGCTGGCGTGACCTGCTGCCCGCGGACCCGGAGGCGGTGCTGGAGGGCTACGCGATCCTGGACGAGGGGCCCGAGCCGATCTTGCTGGCGCTGTGGACGCGGCACGCGATCAGTGAGATCAGCGGGCACGACCTGGCCACCGGGGCACGGACGGGGTCGGTGCCGCTGCCCGGGCCCGGCTCGGTGGGCGGGATCAGTGAACGGCCGGACGGCGGGCACGAGGCCTGGTTCGCCTACACCGACAACACCACGCCCGCCACGATCATGTACTTCGACGCCAGCGCCGGGCCCGGGGCCCAGGCCCGGGTGTGGGCCCGCGCCCCCGGATCGGTGCAGGCCCCGCCGGTGCACGCGCAGCAGGTGGCGTACGAGTCCGCCGACGGGACCGTGGTCCGGATGCTGGTCATCAGCGCCGCCGCCGAGCCCGATGAGCCGCGGCCCACGGTGCTGTACGGGTACGGCGGCTTCGGCATCAGCATGACCCCGGGCTACTCGTCGACCGTGCTGGCCTGGGTGGAGGCGGGCGGCGTGTACGCCATCGCCGGTCTGCGCGGGGGCAGCGAGGAAGGCGAGGACTGGCGCCGGGCCGGCATGCTGGGCCAGCGGCAGAACGTGTTCGACGACTTTCACGCGGCCGCCGAAAAGCTCATCGCCGACGGCTGGACCACCCCCGGCCAGCTCGGCATCTACGGCGGATCGAACGGCGGCCTGCTGGTCGGGGCGGCGCTCACCCAGCGCCCGGACCTGTACGCGGCCGTGGTGTGCTCGGCGCCGCTGCTGGACATGGTGCGCTACGAGCAATTCGGCCTGGGCGAGACCTGGAACAGCGAATACGGCACGGCCAGCGACCCCGAGCAGCTGGGCTGGCTGCTGTCCTACTCGCCCTACCATCACGTGGTGCCGGGGACCCGGTATCCGAGCGTGCTGTTCACCGTGTTCGACAACGACACCCGCGTGGACCCCCTGCACGCCCGTAAGATGTGCGCTGCGCTGCAATACGCCACGAACGGCTCGCTGGCGGAGCGACCGGTCCTGCTGCGGCGTGAGGCGGACGTGGGTCACTCCAGCCGCGCGGTGAGCCGTTCGGTCGCGTTGTCCGCCGATCTGCTGGCCTTCCTGGCCGCGCACACGGGTCTGCCGCTGATTTGAGCGCCGGGCCCGGACCCGTCCGGCTTTCACGAGCACCCAACCCCCGCAAGGAAGGAACTCGTGCTTCTCGACGCCCATCTCCCCCACGCTTCCGCGCTCGGCTTCGCGCACACCCCCGACAGCCTGGTGGGCAGCTGCGGACGGGCCCCCGGCCTGGCCTGCCGCATCGTCTGGGACGCCTCCCACAGCGGCAACGCGGCCAAGCTGACCGCCGTGTACCTGGCCGGCCCGGCCAACCTGATCCTGAAGCTGATCTGGCTGGTGTTCCTGGCCCTGGCGGCCCGGATCCTGGTCCACCGGATGATCAACCGGGTCACGATCCGCGCCGCCGACGCGCCCCTGGCCCACCGGCTGCGGCAGCACAGCGGGATGCGTCGCCGCCCGCTGGCCCGGCTCCTGCACCCGATCCGGTCCCGGGACCTGGAACGCGCCCACGCCGAGTTCGCCGCCGAGCAGAAGGCGGCCGAGGAAGCGCACGAGGACGCGGTGCTGGCCGGCGCGGACGCGGCCATGACCGGCTCCACCGACCCCGAAGACATGTCCACCGCCTCCGAGGCGGTCACCGAGGCGGTCTCGGAACGGCGGCACCAGCGCGCGCACGCGCTGGGCTCGATCCTGCGCAGCGCGGCCTCGGTGACGATCTTCGCGATCGCGGTCGCGATCGGCCTCGGCGACCTGGGCGTGAACCTGGCCCCGGTGCTGGCCAGCGCGGGCGTGGTC